>CACXDY010000185.1 GCA_902766505.1 uncultured Prevotellaceae bacterium | reverse complement strand
TCGATTCTTGACTACAATGATGTCCAACTGGGGCTCATCTCCACGTGCACCTACGGACTCATTTATGACCAGGCGTCCTTCAGCATTCATTTCACACAGGCTGCTCCGCATGCCACCGTCTCTGTCAACAAGACGATATTCAATGGCGCTGATGTGGATAAGAACCGCGAGAAATACCTCACCGTCACCGCCAAGGACTATGACCGCTCATTCAAAGGTTTCAAGAGCCTGCGGGTGAAATACCGTTTCATCGGCGACAACAACTGGATTACAGCCCAGGAGTTCTTCAATGGCATGGAATGGGTGGAAGGCGGCGTCCTGCAAGACGGACAATCACTGCTTCCTGAGGACAAATCGAGCGTGAGTTACTCGTTCGCGCTGCCGTCCATCGACGGTCACTACATGGTATGTGTGGAAACCACCAGCCAATATGGCAGGAATGAGGTGACGTGGCAGAGTGAAGAGATTGAAGTGGTGAAAGACATCCATGGCCCGATGCTTCTGGGGCAGGCTTATCCCAACACAGGTATCCTGACTCCCATGGAAGATATCCACATCAAGTTCAATGAACCCATCCGCTCCAACTACCTCACCAATGCTAAGAACTTCAAAGTAATTGGCCAACTGAGCGAATCGCCAATTAACCACTTTGTATCACTTCAACTCAATGGCAACCCGCTGAAAATGGACGGTTACGTCCCATTGTCGAACACCAGTTTCTCGACATCGATGTGGCTTTACAGGCAAAGTGGAGGCACTATCTTTGAGCATGGAACCGCCAACAGCAGTATTGCCTTCGATGTGGATGACAACGGCAACGCCACCTTCACCGTTGATGGACAGCAGTTTGCTTCCACTGCCTATCAGATACCTGCCAACGAATGGGTGTTCCTCGCCATCAGTTATGTTCACAATGCTACAGAGGACTACCTCGATGCAGAGGTGGCTGTCGACGATAAGATTTTGCCTCTCTTCCACCATCAGGTCGTGCCATTGTACAGCAACACAGGCCAACTCACCTTGGGTGAGAATCTGACGGGAGCCATCCACGAACTGACCACGTGGTCGACAGCACGCACCCCAGAGCAGATGCGTGAGTATATGTGGAAGACTCTTCCTGTCTACAAGGACGGACTTGTGGGATACTGGAAAATGAATGAGGGACACGGCACCGTGGTGACCGACTATGCACGTGGACATAACATCTACCTCGAGAGCGAATCGTGGAATCTCAACAACAAGAATATGTCCGCACACCTCAACGGCAGCGCCTACATCAAGGCGGATGTTTCGACAGAGGCACTCTCCGACGATGACAATTATGTGCTCGCGATGTGGTTCAAAGGCGACAAGGATGCCAATGCCAACACTTCACTCATCTCGCTCACCGACCGCATGTCAGTGGATTTCGACGAGAACCAGCATATGGTGTTGCGCACCTACCGCGGTATGTCATCCATCAATTCTGACGGACAAGGCATCGAGCTCACTGACGTCAATTACAACGACGGCTTGTGGCATCATTTCGCGCTCAACGTCCGCAGAGGCAATTCGGCCAATGTCTTTATCGACGGTCAGCCTGTGAAGACTATCAATGAGAGTGAGGTACCGGCGTTCGCCGCCTCACACGTCTTCCTAGGTGCCCGTGAGCGTTCGGAGAATAGCACGTTGAAGCCCAGCATGATGTTCAAGGGTGACATTGACGAGTTTGCTGTCTGGAAGATAACCATCGATGGCACATCCATCAGCGAGAGTCGTTATTTCCAGTATGATTCTCTCTCTACGGCACTTCTTGTCTATTATCCCATGGAGCATAAGTACAAGGATGACAATGATGTGATTCAAACTGAGTTCAGCCTTCAGAGCGGTAAGAAGAGCACCACTGGTGAACTTCGCACAGCCGAGGGAGTCAATGTGATTCAAGCCTTCAATGCTCCTCCGTTGAAGACAGTTAGCACCCAGCAGAACCTGGACTTCGATTTTACAGCCAGCGATGATGAGATCTTCATCACCCTCAAGACACTTCCATCAAGGATGCACGGCAACTTGGTCTCGTTCACCGTACAAGGCGTTCCTGATATGTATGGCAACCTCTCCCAGCCCGTCACTTGGACAGCGCGTGCCAATTACAGTACACTGGTATGGGATACCTATGGGGAAAACAGGATTACCCTCGTTAAAGATTACGCATCGGTAGCCCGGACCACAGTGCCGCTCGTCAATGTGGGCGCATCGAGTTGCAACTACAAACTCACTTCGTTGCCTTCCTGGATTATTGCCGACAAGCCGGAAGGTACGATTGGAGTAGGCCAGAAGGAAAATATCACTTTCACGATTACTGAGAATGCACCATTTGGTGTTCATGTTCCTGTCATCTATGCCTCCAACAATGACAACATTCTCGAGGACCTTGTCTTCCAAGTCGAGGTCTATGGCAATGAACCGGAATGGTCTGTGAATCCAGAAATGTATGAAAATTCGATGAGTATCATCGGACAGATTTATGTCAGTGACAAGATTGCCACCCAGCCGATGACCAAAATCTATGCCTTCATCGACAATGAATGCCGTGGTATCGCATGGCCCAAAATCATGCCTTCACGCGATGCCTACTACACCAACCTTGTAGTTTTCGGAAATCCTGCCGACGAAGGGAAACCTGTGACCTTCCGCATCTATGATGGCGAAAGGGGTGTGGTGTATAGTGATGTGTTCATCACCAAGGGAGGTGAGAATGTCAGTTCCCCATTCACCAACAACCTCCTGTTTGGCAACTACGACGAACCGGTCAAGTGGAATGCCACTTCGCTGATAGAGCAAGTGCTCAATCTCGACTATTCCTGGAACTGGATGTCTATCAATGTGCAGCCGCTTGCAGGAAAAGAGTCTCCCGACGATGTGTTCGGCATCAATTCAGCCTTCTACTGCGTGAAGGACAAGTCGGGCGGCATCTCCTTCCTCAAGAAGACAGGTTGGGAAGGCACGCTCACGGCTGTGAACCCAGGTGAGATGTACAAGTTGCGCATGACAAACGCTCTCTCAGGTAAGACCATCAAGGGCTCTTTCATCGACACGAAGGAGAAGTCACTCACCATCTATCCTGATTACAACTGGATAGGTTCGCTGTCGATTTTCAACCTCAGCCTCGATGAAGCCTTCTCACAATTGCAACCCGTGAAAGGCGACTGGGTGATTGGCAAGCAAGGCGCATCTTACTATAATGGATTCTTGTGGGAAGGCACGTTAGGCAGCATCATCCCCGGCAGGGGCTACATCTATCTGTCGAAAGACGTGGCCCCGAAGACCTTCCACTTCCCCAGTGTGCAGGACAATCTGCAGGCCAACAGAGCCATGTTTGTAGGAGAAGACGATGATGAGAACAATGACGGTTGGAGTCCATTCGTCGCCGCCGACCACCACAAGTTCTCCGACAACATGCATGTGATAGCCATGCTCACCGACGGCACCTTCGCCGTTGACACCGCTTGGGTAGCTGCATATATTGATGATGAATGCCGCGGTGTGACACGTGCCATCAACGGCATCTACTATATCACCGTGGCCGCCAATGCTGAGGAATCAGGCAAAGTGGTGCAATTCCGAACCTTCTACGACAACGAAGTGAGAGGAATTGTTGAAACCAGTTACTTCGTCAGTGACAACATCGAGGGAGACCCGGAGAATCCCAAGACCCTCACCATCGGCAACGGACTGGGCATCGAGGAGCAGTTCGTGAACGGCATCACCATCGCCCCGTCCAAGACCCAGCGCATGGTCTATGTACGCTCACAGAACAAGTTGCGCTCCGTGGAGATTTACTCCACCGTGGGTGCTCTGCTTCAAAGCACAGTGGTGAATGGCGACAAGGCCGACCTCGACCTGCTGACATTGCCTGACGGCCTGTATCTCGTCAAGGTGGTAGACCAGAACGGGAACGAGTGTGTGAAACGAGTCATCAAAACAAACAAGACGGAATGAAAAAAAAGCCTTTATATCGACTGTTGCTGAACCTGCTGCTCCTTGTGTCCGCACAAGGGGCAGTTATGGCGCAGACCACCCAAGTAGTGGTTGAAGGAGTGGTGTATCAATATGATTTTGGGGATTGGGTCATAACAGGCATTAATCCAGTTGATGACACATTCCCATCAAATGGAGTCATTACTTTGAAGAGCAGCATCGAAGTGGATGTCTTTGGTGACGGAAATAAAGTGGACGTCGATGTGACAGAAATTGTCAATCAAGCATTCCAAGGTGAAACGGCCATCAAAGGTGTGACGATTCAAGAAGGAATCCAAATCATCGGTCAGGACGCTTTCGAGGGTTGCACCAACCTCCCCCATCTTGTTCTGCCATCGACTATCACGACTGTGGGCAGCAATGCTTTCGGTCGTGATATGCGTTGGGTGGACTGCCGGATTGTGAAAGAAGAAAACTGGAGCAACGACTTGCTGAATCCTCTTGAAGTAAAGACACCTGATGACCTTGGTTCGTCTAAATACACCCTTTATTACATGCCGGATTGGTGTGACCAATCCAACTACGATTACCCCAATGCTGTTCTCACCGATGACAGCGGCAACCGCACCTGCGCTGAATTCCGTTTTTCACGCAACATGGACTATTGTGTCCCTGATGATTTTACCGCCGACAAGGTGACTATAGAGCCCATATTCTCACAGGATCCTTATGCTTATTCGGTCTGCCTGCCCTGTCCGATGCCGGTGCCGGCCAATGCCAAAGTCTACGAATTGCGGCGGAAAGAGAACAATGATGTGTATTTCGGTCTAATCTCTGGCGACATGGCAGCGTTCACCCCATACCTCATTGTGGCGGAAACAGGAAATGCCGCTTTGGGCTGTGAACGTGAAACGTCCATCCTTTCTACGGAATCCGCAGAGTCGTCATTGGAGTCAGTGACAGCCTTAGGCGTTACCATTCATGGTACGTTCAGGCGCATCAACAATGTGGAGGCAGCAGGCAACAAGTATTATGTACTTCAGAACAGAAATGAATGGAAACTGGTAGGTCCGAACTCATCTGTCGGTGTGCCGCCGTTCAGGGCTTATCTCACTCTCAGCGGTTCACAACCTGCCAATTTCCAAATTGGTTTTGAGGACAGTACAGAGGGCATCTCCCCCACCGAAACCACAGACAATCACAACGGTGTAGATGTTTGGTACACCCTTCAGGGCCAGCGTCTGTCATCCTCTCCTTCTGTTCCAGGGATTTATATCCACGGAGATAGGAAGATCATGGTCAGATAGCCACACTGGAAAAGAGTCAGGTAGGGTGTGGAGAATATGGATGCACCGCAGAATTCGTAATCATTACGGTTGCAATGTAAATCCTATCACCAGATAGGCTTTCTGTGAATTTGGATTGGCGATGACTTGCCCGAAAACAGGAATGGAAAACGACTCTGACACTTTGATTTCCTTTGTTGCTTTCAAGGCAAGGTTGGTGACCGCAAATCCATCCGCACCGTAAAAGTCGGTCGAAAAGGGGACGGCGCCGGCCATAGCAGTCCAGTCAACTGTTGCGAGTTTGAATGGGACTGAAAGTTCGACGTAACTGCTGTAAGCCCGCTTGCCGTCCTTGTTGATGCCGTCATTGCCCGCGAAATTGGTAAACCATTGCAAATTGGCAAATCCGAAATCGTAGCCTACATTTGCCTCAAAGACATGGTTAGTCACATGGGCATCGTATTTGAAATATCGGTTCTCAGGGTCGAGACCAGAATTAAACCAATAATCTGTAATACCGATGTTGAGACCACCAATGGTGTAGCCTAACGTCAGGTCAAATTCCTTTGTGTCGGAAGGGTCAGACAGTCCTACACTTCCCCATGCTGTCAATGACAGGCCTTTGTAGCCTATGCCGAGAGTCGGCTGCAGCGACACATCCCCCAAGTCCTGACCACGCCAGATGTAACTGCTCACCACATCACCACCAATCGTGGTTTCTACTTTCTCCTGTGCAAGGGTGGCCAAACTTACGACCAAACCCATTGCTGTAAAAACAATCTTTTTCATACTTTTACTGTTTAGTTATAACAAGCCTCGCCGTGTTCGTAGATGTCGAGGCCCTCTTCTTCCACGCGGGAACCTACCCGGAGGCCGTGCGCTTTCTTGATGCCGTAGAACAACAGGAAACCACATGCGGCGGCCCAAAGGTCGATGACGAGAATGCCGAACAACTCGGCACCGAAGAATCCCCATCCGTGGCCATAGAAGGCACCGTTAGAGGTGGAGAGCAGTCCTGTCATCAATGTGCCGAGAATGCCGCAGACGCCATGTACCGATGAAGCACCCACAGGGTCGTCGATATGAAGGCGGTGGTCGATGAACTCAATGGAATAGACAAGGATTGCTCCACAAACCAGACCAATGACAACGGCACCGAAAGGTGATACAAGGTCGCAACCTGCCGTAATGCCTACCAATCCGGCCAGCACGCCGTTGAGTGTCAGCGAGAGCGATGGCTTGCCATATTTCATCCACGTGATAAGCATCGTCGCTGTTCCACCTGCCGCAGCAGCAAGGTTGGTTGTCAGAAACACATGACTGATGGCTATGCGGTTCACTTCACCGGAAGCGGCCAACTGCGAGCCAGGGTTGAAACCGAACCACCCAAGCCAGAGTATAAACACCCCGAGGGCAGCCATCGTCAGGTTGTGGCCGGGAATGGCACGGCTCTTGCCGTCTTTCCCATACTTGCCGATACGCGGACCAAGCGCCATCGCACCAATGAGCGCCAACACACCACCCACGCTATGCACGATGGCAGAACCTGCGAAGTCATGGAAAACATCACCGAAAGCC
>CACXDY010000184.1 GCA_902766505.1 uncultured Prevotellaceae bacterium | reverse complement strand
GACATACCAGGCCGACATCTGTCCGGCATCATCATTTCCTGACAAGCCTCCGGGAGAGTCGTTGTATTCGGTGAGCATGATGTGCCGCACCCATTTCTGAGTGAGGTCGGGCCTTTTGGCATAGTCAAACATATAGGGTACTTGATGGCAAGGTTCATTACCATGCCAATATTTTCCTTCGGTGAACATAGAGTCGAGTTTTCCGACAAAGCGGTCCGTCCCTCCCAACCAGTCAATCAGTCCCTGAGGGTCGTGTGGGACATACCAGGTGTAATGGCAGACAGCCCCCTCGGTGATGTAGGATTTCCGATGGATGAAATCTGTGTTTTCCTCAAATTTTCCATTGGCATGCCTGCCATCAGCATACCCTGTTTTGGGATTGATGACATTTTTCCAATTACCTGCCCGTTTCATCAAAATATCGTAATCCGTCTGTTCTCCCATCGCCTTGGCCATCTGGGCGACGGCGAAATCGTCGAAGGCATATTCCAAGGTGCGTGAGGTCTGCTCATTGTTATGAAAAGCCTCCGCCACAGAGTCCTCCAGAGGAATGTAACCGTATTTCAGATAAGACGTCAGTGCCCGCCGCCCTTTGCCATTGAGGTATTCCTGCCGGGAAGCAGGTTGTTCGAACGCATTTTTCCGCATGGCTTTCCAGGCCGTCTTTCCGTCGAAGCCATGAATCCCCTTCACCCAGGCATCAGCCAATGTTGCTGCGCAATGGTCGCCAATCATGGCCGCTGTATATGAATTCCAGCACGGGAAAATGGGGAGCCATCCCCCCTGTTGCGACATATTGACCAACGACTGCATCATGTCGGCCGACAAACTTGGAGCGATGATGTTGTAGAGCGGATGCACCGCGCGGTAGGTGTCCCACATGGAGAAGTCAGTATATTGGGGTCTGTCGGCTTTCAGGATAGTCCCGTCGGAAAATTTGGGATAGGCCCCGTCGGCATCGCTGAGCAGTCGTGGCAGGAACGACACACGATAGAGAGCCCCATAGAACTGCCTGACAGACGACGAGTCGCCCTCCACATCGATGGTATGCAGTCTTTGTTTCCATTTCTCCGCGGTTTCCTCCATTATCTGCAAGAAACTCTTTGTGCCCAACTCCCTTTCCATATTGACAGCACATCCCTCTCGGCTTGTGAACGAGGTGGCCATTCTCAGTTCGATGGGCTGATGGGCATGTCCCTCAAACGTGAGAAACGCCCCGATGCCGGGCTGATGGTTTTTGGAGGTCATTCCCCGGGAGGTTTGCACTTCATCGTAGCATCCGTAGTCGACCAACGAGTCAGAGAAAGTCAACAGCAGGTGTCCACTAAATCCCGCTGGGTCACCCCATCCCTGGTAGATGCGGTGCACGGGATTGGCCACATACACCTGCCGCCGGGTCACATCCACCTCCACGGTTCCTTGTTGCTCATCGCTGTTTGGGTTGACCACCACATGCACCAATTGGTTGCGTGTGGGAGTGATACGCATGACGGCCCCATGTTCGGAAGCCGTCAGTTCGACTTTCAAATTCTCGTCGGGCAGTTCCACCGCATAAAAATGCGGATGCGACCACTCCTGATGATGGGAGAAGCGTGTGGCTCTCTGAGCCGGAGCGGTCCGCAACTTTCCGCCAAGAGCGGCAATGGTGGCAGAGCCGTAATCCTGCGTACATCCTCCTACAATCCAGTGGGAAGCGCGGAAACCCTGCAACAGAGAATCAGCATAATAATATGGCGCCACGCATTTTTTCTCCGTGTCTTGCGTCTGTGGCGTCCAGAAATTCTGGCCATTGGGTGTCAACACAGCGGGTAAGGTCTGTCCATGTTCCTCGCTGCCTTTCCCGAACATCCCTGCCGACTGGGTGTTGGCCTGAGCAGTGCCCACCATGGTGTTGAGCGTGGACAGGTGTCTCATATGTCCCAAGTCGTGGATTCTCTGACGGACGAAGTTCTTGATGTCGGTCCACCGATAGAAATGCGGTTTGACCTCAGGGATGGGGATGGAGAAATCCTTTTCGTTGTGCAAAAGACGTACGAGCACATCACCCGTAGAATTGCGGTAGAAAATCATCTGCAAATTAGCCGCCATGGGCAGAATCTCGTCCATCCGGCCATTCATGGCCGAGGAAGCCCTCAACAAGGACAGCAAGCGATACAAGTTGGTGTCGTGCCCGAACCGCAGGTCGGCTGATGGTCCTTTGAGGCGCAAAGCCTCGTCGGCACAGGTTTCAATATTCTCCCACAAAGAGACGGCCGAAAGCGCCGGTTCTCCCCCCGTCCGGGGGTCGTTGCCGTTGCAGAAAGCCATCCTTTCATTGTTGCATTCATACACATCACGGATTTCCTCCTCATTGAAGAAAGAGAACAGGTTGATGGACAGAGGCACATCCTGCATATCCGATGCGATGGTATGCAGTTCCGACATCAGTCGTTCGGGTTGGTCAATCCGTTCAGGATGGATGAACAGTTTCCGCATCATCCTGCCGGCATCTCCCTTCATCTTGGGGAAGACGGTTTTCTCTATCTCCCTGAGAGGTGCCGACGTATAGGCTATATACGCCATATCGCTCGAATCAGTTGCCACGTCGAGGACTATTCCGGGATGAATCCGTCTCAGACAATCGGTAAAAGCCAACATGCTCTGCCTGCATCGCCCCACCACACTTGACCTAGCCTTCACCGGAGAGCCATCAGCGAAGATTGCGGGAAAGCGCTCAGCCATTCTCTTGGCCAACAGCCGGTGCTGTTCCGCTCCGAGCGGGGTAAGGGCACCCCCGTTCCCTTTGGCGTTTTTCCATACCTTCTGCAACAATTTCCGCATCTTCCGGCCATCCTTTGTCAGCAGGTTCTTGTCCTCGAAATGACTGAGCACCCACAGATAGCGCTCATCCGAAGGAAGCCAGCGTGACCCATGTCGCCCATAATGGGACATATAGACAGGAGCGAAGCCCTCAGGCGCCTTCACATCGACGTAAGAGGGAGCATGATAGGCATAATAGACGCCTCCCATTTGCTCTGGGGTCTTCTGGGCACCAGCATAACCCCATGAGAGCAGAAATAAGAATAAGAGCAGCCGTTTTTTCATTCCAAATTGATTTTCCAGTCGATGCCAAGAGGATTCCCCGTCATTTGGAGAACCAGCGGCAAAGTATGTTTCAGCGAAATAGTCATCAGTGTCCGGTCGATATCAGCCCTCACGGTGACCGAAGAGTCATCACGGCCGACCGTCCGCCAAGTGATGTCGTCATAGACCATCTTGCCGGTGTCCAGCAAGGAAGCCAAAGCCCGTTGAGAGATGAAAGCAAAAGTGCCGTTCGTATGATGCAGGGTGCCATCCACTTGTGGATTATCCCAGGAGAAATATTGTCCTCTTTCCGCCACATCCCTTGGGATTTTGTAGAGCGTAGCCTTGCAACAGACCCAGAGTGTATCCCCCACCCATGACATCTTCAAAGGCCATGTGCGGAACTGGCGGTTGAGGGTGTAGGAAATAGAGGCATCGAGGAAAGGTTTATCCATCTCCGCCAACCCGTTATCCACTTTTATATTGGTCGTCAGAGGTTGGAGTTGGGCGAAAGCCTTCACCTCGCGGGAAGCCTTTATCTCCTTCATGACCAGTTCGCCCCCCTGAAGCAGTTGGGCGTGTGTGATTCGGGCATTCTCCAACCGTTGTCCGTTGAGATAGGCAGCCCCGAAGGCCCCGCCCTTCCCCTCTCTCCTGACATGCAGGCGGCGTCCATTGGGAAGTGCCAGTTCATATTCCCGCAATATGGGCAGGTTGACCAAATAGTAGTCCTGTCCCGCATTGGGGAAAAAGCCCATCATGTGGAAGGCCAGCCATGAGGACATGGCTCCCGAGTCGTCGTTTCCCGGCAACCCGTCAGGTGCATCGGAATAGCCGTCACGAATAATCTGATGGATGCGGGCAGTACTGAGGTCGGGACGCCCTATCCAATGGTATAGACATGGCGTGAGAAAAGACGGTTCGTTGGCTACATTGAAGTATCGCCGCTGGAAGAACCTGTCGAGCCTGTCGCGGAAAGCGTCAGGCCCTCCGCAAGAGTCGATGAGAGCCGGCACATTGTGCGGGATGCTGAGAGAGTATTCCTGCGAGGTGGCCTCATAGAAGAAAGTAGACCACCAGGGCAGATACCATGGAGCCACTTTTGTGACAGGAGAGTATGGTATTCTCGGATGAAAGACGCTGGATTTTCCCCAGGGCACACTATCGAGCCATTGTCCTGCGGCATCTTTGGGCAAGATGAATCCCCGCATCCCGTCAAAGGTGAAATCCGAGCGCCAGAGGTTTTTCCAATTGTCGGCTTTTTTCCTATATTCACGGGCTATCTCCTCACGTCCCAAAGCCTCGGCAACCAGGGCGATGCAGTAATCGTCATAGGCATACTCGATGGTGCGGTTGCCGGCCCGGTCGATGCCATAGGGGATATATCCCAAAGTGTTGTATTCGTGCAGGCCACCCCTTCCTTCCTTTTCCTCGTTACCGCCAGGAGGAACGGTGGCGTCGTGAAGCATGGCATCCAGCGCCAGTTCATAATCGATGCCCTCGAGTCCCTTGACACAGGCATCCGCCAGCACCACCTCGGCATTGGAACCGCCTTGCGTTCTGCCATTGCAATTACCGCTGCGTGCATCAGGCAGGAAGCCCTCTCTCCGGTAGATATTCAGGAGCGACAAGATGATATCGCGCTGGCGCTGTGGTGCGAGCAAGGTCAACAACGGCGAAGAGGTGCGGTAGGTATCCCAGATGGCGGAATAATCGTCATAATAAGGCAAATCGCTCCATTTGGGATTCTCCCCGCTCCTGTCGACAGGCATGAGCATGGAATGATAGAGGCCTGTGTAGAACATCCTGGCCTGCTGGTCGGTAGCGCCATGCAGGACGACCTTGTCAAAATGCTTCTGCCAAGTATCACGGAGCGTGGCCAACTGGTCATCAAACGAAGTCTCCACTACATTCCGCCGTGCCTGCATGGTACTGACAAAAGAGATGCCGACACGCACATTCAGACAGGTGTCTTTGAGCATCAATCTGGCTTTTTGGTGTTGCTTGTCAATATACTCAATATCGAAAGGTTTGTCGGCGACCAATGCAAAATAGACCGTATAAGCATCGCCATTGTTCCATCCTCCCCGGACAGTGGAATAGCCCACCATTTCGGTTAGTCCTGTCACCTCTACCTCACCATTGACAAACTGCTGAGCCTCACGTAAATCGGGAATGTCACTCTTACCCAGATAATGGGAAGCATCCACGAGGAGCGAGCCTTTTTGGGGGAAATGGAACCGATAGAACGCACAGCGTTCGGCAGTGGTGATTTCCGTTCGGATGCCCGACTCAAACGTCGTTGAATAATATCCCAGTTCGACGGTCTCCTGCGTTCGTTTTTGGGCCTGGTGCTCATCCACCATCGGTTGGATAAGGATATTGCCGTATTTCTGTCCACCGCCGGTGCCACTGACATGCGTTTGGGAGAATCCGGTGACAGCGACAGGCATGGGCGCCCATCCGGCATTGGGTTGCACGCCACAGTCGGGACCTGGCTTCACCATTCCGAAGGGCATCGATGGCCCCGGGAATGTGCGTCCCACCCCCACACTTCCAATACGGGGGTCTACATATTTCCAAGTCTGTGCCTCGGTCAGGCATAGACAACAGAAAAGCAGCAAACATGTTGCGATGTTTCTCATTGTATTTTCATCATTTTCCTCATTAAACGGCAAATATAGCAAAAACATCGGACAAAGCAAAACAAAACGGCTTTTTTATATGACGGGTTGCCCTTATTGCAAAACACCCGCCACTGATTTAGCCAAGGAACAATGTCCTGATTTTTGATTGTCCACCAATACTTGTCATACCTTTTCGTGATGGAAGGACTACTTCGAGGGAAAAAGCGAATTTATGTATAGGAATGAGATGTCAAAAGATTTTTTTCATATCTTTGCACCGTTAATATGGAAAATGAGAATTCTTACTCGTTTTTAAAACATAGTCGATGAAAAAGATTTTGTTGACAGTTCTGGTCGCCATGCTGGCTTGCTGTACGGTAAGCGCGCAATCCGACAGTCTCTCCTCCAGTTCTACCGGTGGCAGGAAGAAAGTGGCTCTTGTGCTGAGTGGTGGCGGAGCGAAAGGCATGGCCCACATTGGTGTGTTGAAAGTGCTGGAGCGAGCCGGTATCCCCATCGACATCATCACCGGCACATCGATGGGCGGCATCATCGGCGGTCTCTATGCCATCGGCTACAATGCCCACTCCCTCGACTCAATGGTGCGCATGCAGGACTGGAATTTCCTCATCACCGACAAGGAGGACCTGCGTCACCAGAGCCTCAGCGACCTCCAGAAGCAGAACACCTATTTCTTTTCTACGGGCATGACCATCGGCAAGCGCGACAAAAACGCCGGTGGTATCATAAGAGGCAAGAACCTATACGAACTGTTTCAGAAACTATG
>CACXDY010000183.1 GCA_902766505.1 uncultured Prevotellaceae bacterium | reverse complement strand
TGACAGCGAAACGGGTGGACTCACTGCCTGTGCCAGCAGTAGTGGGGATAGCCACCAAAGGTACCCCGGTATCCTCGTAGGGTTGGTCGAGAAACAGTTTGGTGTCGTCCATCCGACAATACAGCTTGATACATTTAGCCACATCGAGCGAACTTCCGCCTCCCACTGCAAGGATAGCGTCACATTGTTCAGTCTTAAAAATCTCCACCCCCTTACACACATCCTCGTAGAGAGGATTAGGGGTAAACCCATCGAACTTCACCATGGGTATTGGAAGGCGCTCCACATCCTCCCTGATGCTCAAGAAAGGAAAAGAGCTGTCGCACACCAGCAATACCTTGTGGCTATCAGCCAGTGCCTGTTCCAGATACCCTATGCCTCTTAGAATCTGCTGCATGGTCATGACTGCTTTAGGAAGTTCATCAACGCCTTCTTGTTCTCGACAGGGGTTGTCGTCGGACGTCCCAAATCTTTGCGGTTGCCTTTTCTGACACACACCTGAAGAAACGAAGGTCCCTCCTGGTCCTTCATGATGCCAAGTGCCTCCTTCAGTTCGGCAAGGGTACTCACACTACAAGTATGTCTGTATCCCACCGCCTTGGCGATGGCCGGCAAATCAATGTCAAGACCAACCGTTGGCTGTCCGCCGACAGAGTCATGGGCACCATTGTTGAACACCACATGCATATAGTTGGCACCAGCCTTGGAAGCTACGATGGCCATGCCGCCGAGATGCATGATGGCAGCACCGTCGCCATCGAAGCACCATACACGTCGTGTGGGTTGCTCCAAAGCAATGCCGAGGGCAATCTGACTGGCATGTCCCATAGATCCCACGGTGAGGAAATCACGCTCATGGCCTTGCCCTTTGGCTGTGCGGTGCTCAAACAGCTCCCTGCTAATCATGCCTGTCGTGGACACGATTACATCGCGGCTCTCCAATGAATCAGCCACACATTTGATGGCTTCCTCACGCGACATCTCCCATTCGCGTGCCACCTGATGCTGCAACTTATAAGTGTTGAAAGTATCTTTCTCCACCACAAGGGCAAAGGCCTCGCCCTCGGTTTTCATATAATCCACAGCCGTCTCTATCTGGGAAGCTGCCTCCGTCTCATCCTTTGAAAGCACCAGATAAGGCACACCCATCGTATCAAGCAGCGACAGCGTCACCTTGCCCTGTTTCACATGCTGAGGCTCATCATGCACCCCAGGTTTTCCCCGCCAGCCTATGAGCAGGAGGACAGGTATCTGGTATACATCGCGGTCGATGAGTGAGGCAAGAGGATTGATGATATTCCCCTCGCCAGAATTCTGCATATAGACAACGGGGATTCTTCCCGTGGCAAGATGGTATCCGGCAGCAAGTCCCACTGCCCCACCCTCATTGGCGGAAATGATATTGTGACGGTCGTCAATATTGTCGGAAATATAGGCACAAATGTTTTTCAACAGGCTGTCGGGGACACCGGCATAGAAGTCGATGTCGAGGCTGCGAAGTTTTTCGACGAAAAAAGCAGGACTTATCATTTTGTACCTGGTATCAGTTCGAGAATCTGTTTAATCGGCATGCAAAGGTCGTTGGCCTCATAAGAACGGCCATTGGCAAGAATGCTCTCAGCACATTTCACCATTGCCGGATAGGCGGCGCGGAGCAGGTGGTTGGCATAAATAACCACATTGACGCCCCACGAGGCCAGTTCATCCTCCGTGACATGGTTATAGGTAGTGGGAACGACCACAATGGGCACATTGGCCTCCTTCTCGCGGAACCGGAGACAGAACTCACGGATATCGTCACCAGTCTTATGTTTGCTATGAATCATAATGCCATCGGCACCAGCCTTCACATAGGCCAGACAACGCTCCAGGGCATCATCCACGGAATGACCGGCTATGAGACTTTCGCAGCGGGCGATAATCATGAAATCCTCGGTAATCTGAGCACGTTTGCCCGCAGCAATTTTGTGGCAGAAATTCTCGATGGAGTCCTGTGTCTGAACGGCATCCGTGCCAAACAAAGAGTTTTTCTTCAGTCCGGTCTTGTCCTCTATGATAATGGCAGAAATGCCCAAACGCTCCAAGGTGCGGACGGTGAAAACAAAATGCTCGGACTTGCCGCCGGTGTCGCCATCGTAGATGACCGGTTTGGTCGTCACCTCAAGAGCGTCATTCAAATCGTGAAGGCGTGTGGTGAGATCCACGGCCTCTATATCGGGTTTTCCCTTCGATGTAGAGTCGGTAAGCGAACTGGCCCACATGCCGTCGAACTCCCGACGGATGCCGTTGACCACCACTGCTGTATTCTCGATAATCAGACCTGTCAGTCCAGAGTGCGACTCACAAATACGTACAATCTTCTTGGCAGCGATGAGCCGGCGGAGACGTTTGAGCCGGATTTCCGGAGTTGTTCCGATTTCTTTCAACCGCTCATTGAGCATGGTCGACGAGATACCCTTCGTGTAAGGAACGTCTATTACCTTGCCACCCCACTCGGCCAACTTGTCGATAATGTCCTGACGGGTCTTTGCCTGCACGCCCTGTTTCCAGTCATCGCCATGCACCACAAAGTCGGGGCGCACCTTTTCCAGATTGGGCCGATAATCAAGCGTCGTCTGAGGGATGACCTCCGACACACCCTTGAGATTTTTCACCACCAAGGCACGCTGTTCGTAGTTGAGATAAGGGAGGCGTTTGTAACTGGCTATAGCAGCATCAGTCAGGACCCCCACTATCACACGTCCGTATTTTTGCGCCTCATGCAGGATATTCAGATGACCAGGATGAATAATGTCGGCACTCATGCCCACATAAACAATTTTCTCTTTTTCCATTTCTTTCGTTTTTGTATCAGAAGTCATTTCATCTGAGGAGCACAATTATACGCTCCCAATGCCAAGGCTTCTCAGAACCAATTATTCACCGGGAGAGTATATTAATTGCAAAATTAAGGAAAAAAAACGGGTTTCCAAAGGATTTCCCCGAAAAAGTCTACGCCGATGCCTACACCTCGAAATCAAGGCAAGAACGCTGCACGGTATATGGCCTGACCTTCCCATTAGCCACCGCCACATGTTCGGGATGAACGGCATACCCCTTGAGTGCTTCGGGAGACTCCAAGGTACTGTCGAGCATCACATCAGCATTGGACGAAGCCAGCCTTCCATCGACATGAACTTTGACATCCAGAAGGCCCGGAACTTTGCCGACCAATCCTTCCAATCCCGCCTTGATATCGGCCTTCACCGCTTTCTTCTCTTCTTCTGTTAACTCAGGATTCAACGTCCAAAGAATAATATGTTTTACCATAACAACTAAATATTTTAAAAAGTTTGAAAATTGACATTGACAACGCTCACACCACAGTCTGGGCCTATATCCGTTGGCTGTTTTGTATAGAAGATGGTGGAATTCTCCACGGTCACATCATGTACCATGCCTTTTGCCCCACTCGCCTTGATGCCTGTCTTGGCGCCACGGCAAATGACATGAGAGATGTGGATGTCGCCGAAATCAGGCAGGAACAAGTTCTCTTTTGGCTGGTCTTTCTGGCTGGCATCAGCTCCAACATGATTGTCGAAATAGGTAGTCTCGAAAACGATAGCCTCATCCTTGATGTCATTCATGAAGATATCCGATATAAAGATACCTTCCGTCTTTCCACCTCTTCCAACAGAACTTTTGAAGCGCAGTCCGGTATCGGTTCCGCTGAAAGTATTTTTGCGCACCACGATGTTTTTCATGCCGCCTGAACAATCTGAGCCAATGACAAATCCGCCATGGGCATGGTATACGGTATTGTCCTGGATGAGGATATCCTCGCAAGGTCCGTAGTCACGGGCAGTCTGCCCCACCCCGCCTTTCATGCAGATGCCATCGTCGCCAGCATCGATGACATTGTTGACGATGAGCACCCGTTTGCACTGACCGATGTCGATAGCATCGCCATTTTGTGCGTTCCACGGGCATCTTACCGTCACGCCATCGATAATGACATCATTGCAACGCTGCGGTACAAGGTGAAAGTTAGGTGCATTCTGCAAGGTCACGCCACTGACGAGCACGCGCTCACACTCAGTGAGTCGAATCATGTGCATCCTCAGTTTGATTTCCTCCTCTGCACTCTCGGTGATGTTGGCAAAGTTCTTCAAGCCATACGGATACCAGAGGTCGCCTTTCTCACTAATGGTTCCACCCATTGCACGGAATTGGTTCCATTCCGTATCGCTCACCTTCGAGCGTTTCACCGGTCTCCACCATTTGCCGTTTCCGTCGATGGTACCCTCGCCGGTGATGCTGATGTTTTTGGCTTTGGAGGCTTTGATAAAGGGAGTGGATCTCTGCTCCCGCTTTCCTGTATCCTTGCTGACAGGCAGATGTAGATTTTTGTCGGGAGTAGCCATGATGATGGCATTGCGTTCCAGGTGCAGGTCGATATTGTCGCGTAGTGTGATAGGTCCTGTCAGATAGATACCTGCCGGCACGACAAGATGTCCGCCACCTTGTTTTCGGAGATGCCCGATGGCTTTGGCGAAACATTCAGTGTTGTCGGTCACGCCATTGGCCACTGCGCCAAAATCCATGATGTTGACAGAGTAAGCCGGTATCACTGGTGCTGTTGGCTTTTGGATGTTCACAGGCAGATTATCATAATAGCTATCGTAGTTGACAGCTTTGGCCGACATGGTGACCAACAGACATAAAGTGAGAAAAACAGATTGTTTCATGATGAAGTTTTTTGATTGGCAGTAGTATAATCAGAGTTTTCGGCAAAGATATAAAGAATCTTCGAGTAAGAGGCCATTTGTATCGCAAAAATAGATTTTTTCCATATATCATTTGCCAATGCAGCCATTTTTTCATATCTTTGCCTTTTAAAAGGCGAAGATACCAAGTCGCGGAATAAAAAAGCCCCGTTCTTTTTGTTCTCCGCCCGACTTTTCGTAATTTTGTCCTTAAAATATTGCTGAACTAAGCTAATAGGACAGGACCCCCAACCGGTCCACAGCCAGCAAGTTTATTAGAATGGAAAGAAAAGCATACAACATACTCAACCATATAGACTCGCCAAATGACCTAAGAAAACTGAAGGTGGATGAGTTGCCCGCTCTTTGTTCAGAGTTGCGCGACGACATTATCCACGAACTGTCGGTCAATCCCGGGCATTTGGCATCCAGTCTTGGTGTGGTAGAACTGACCGTAGCCCTACATTATGTTTTCAACACCCCCAACGACCGTATCGTTTGGGACGTGGGACATCAGGCATACGCCCATAAAATCATCACAGGACGGCGTGACGCCTTCTGCACCAACCGCAAACTGAACGGCATCAGGCCTTTCCCCTCTCCAAATGAAAGCGAATATGACACCTTCACCTGCGGCCATGCCTCCAACTCCATCTCTGCCGCTTTAGGCATGGCGGTGGCATCGAAACTCACTGGCCAAAAGCGGAAAGTGGTGGCTATCATAGGAGACGGTGCCATGAGTGGAGGTCTCGCCTTTGAAGGTTTGAACAATGTGTCATCGCAGCCCAACGATATGCTCATTATCCTCAACGACAACAACATGAGCATCGACCGTTCGGTGGGCGGCATGAAACAACTTCTCATCAACCTAAACACCAACGAGACCTACAACAACCTCCGCTTCCGTATCTCGCAATGGATGAAGCGCCACGGCATGCTCAGCGAGAACCGCCGCCACGGATTGATCCGCTTCAACAATGCGCTGAAGTCGGCCATCAGCCATCAGCAGAATGTGTTTGAGGGAATGAACATCCGCTATTTCGGCCCTGTAGACGGCCACAATGTCATGGAACTCGTGCGGGTACTCCGGCAACTCAAAAACATGAAAGGGCCCAAAATGCTTCACCTGCACACCATCAAAGGAAAAGGCTATGAGCCTGCAGAGAAGAATGCCCAGACGTGGCATGCACCCGGCAAATTTGATGTGGAAACCGGTGAGCGCATCATCAGTGACAGTACGGGTCAGCCGCCGAAATTTCAGGAGGTCTTCGGACATACCATTCTGGAACTGGCAAAAGCCAACAAGCGGATAGTGGGCATCACTCCTGCCATGCCGTCGGGCTGCTCGCTCAACATCATGATGAAAGCCATGCCCTCCCGCACCTTTGATGTCGGCATCGCAGAGGGTCATGCCGTGACGTTCTCCGCAGGAATGGCCAAAGACGGCATGATGCCGTTCTGCAACATCTACAGTGCTTTTGCACAACGTGCATACGACAATATCATACACGACGCGGCCATTCTCAACCTGCCGCTCGTCATCTGTCTCGACAGGGCTGGTCTGGTGGGCGAGGACGGTCCGACCCATCATGGAGCTTTCGACATACCTGCCCTCCGCACCATTCCCAATATCACTATTGCCTCGCCCATGGACGAGCGCGAGTTGCGACATCTGATGTATACGGCACAGTTGCCCGACAAGGGAACCTTCGTCATCCGCTATCCCCGCGGCCGGGGAGTCTGTCCAGACTGGCGTTGCCCGATGGAGGAAATTGAAGTAGGAACAGGCCGTAAGTTGCATGAGGGCAACGATGTGGCCGTATTATCACTGGGGCCTCTGGGCAACAATGTCCGGGAAGCCATCCTCCAACTTGAGAAAGAAGGCAACCCCATATCCGTTGCCCACTACGACATGCGTTTCGCCAAGCCACTCGACGCCAAGCTTCTAAGTGAGATAGCCCTGCACCATACCAAAATCGTCACCATCGAAGACGGAAGTATTGCAGGAGGTTTCGGCTCTGCCGTCATGGAATGGATGGCCGACCATGGATACACACCCACTATCCACCGTCTCGGTTTGCCCGACCAGTTCATCCAGCACGGAAGCGTCGGCGAGCTCCACCAATTAGTGGGTGTAGACATTGACACTATCAAAAGAACCATTCTCAGCCTATGAAAATCATCATTGCCGGAGCCTCGGCCATAGGCTCTCACCTGGCACGACTTCTCTCACGCAGCAATCAAGACATCGTGCTCATAGATGAAGATGCCGACAAGCTGGACGATATCAGCAGCGAGTACGACCTCATGACCCTCAACGGTATCCCCTCCAGCATCAAGACCCTCCGCCAGGCCGACACCGACGAGGCCGACATTTTCATTGCTGTCACCCCTGATGAGAATGTCAACATCACCTGTTGCGTGATGGCCCATGCCATGGGAGCCCGTAAGACCGTGGCTCAGATAGACAATTTCGAATATATCCAGACAGACAATCAGCCATTGATTCACCGGATGGGAATCGACACACTCATCTATCCCGAGAAGCTGGCTGCCGACAACATCATCAAGGGATTGAAATTAAGTTGGGTAAGGCAACGTTGGGATGTGCATGGCGGCTCCCTCGTGATGCTGGGTATCAAGTTGCGTGAGACTTGCGAAATACTCAATCAACCTCTACGTGACCTATGCGGTCCGCAGGACCCTTATCATGTAGTAGCCATCAAGCGAGGCAACGACACCATCATCCCTGGTGGTGATGACGAGTTGAGAATTTTCGACATTGTCTATTTCATGACGACGACCAACTACATCGCCTATATCCGCAAAATTGTGGGCAAGGAGCATTATGCAGATGTGAAGAATGTCATCATCATGGGAGGAGGGAAGACCGCTATCCGCGCAGCGAAAGCCATGCCCTCCTTCATCAACGTGAAAATCATAGAGAGCGACCAACGACGCTGCGAGTATCTCAACGAGGCGCTCAACGAAACAAAAGCCATGGTGATTCATGGTGACGGCCGCGACATCAACCTGCTCAAGGAAGAGAACATCAAGAACACACAAGGATTTGTAGCACTTACCGGTGATGACGAAGTGAACATCCTGGCTTGCTTGTCAGCCAAGAAACTGGGTGTGCGCAAGACTATCGCCATGGTGGACAACTCCAACTACATCAGCATGGCCGAAAGCCTCGACATCGGAACAATCATCAACAAGAAACTCCTGGCAGCAGGAAACATCTATCAGATGATGCTCGATGCAGATGTCCGCAATATCGGTTATCTCGCATCAGTGAGAGCCGATGTGGCAGAGTTCATCGCCCAGCGCGGCTCAAAAGTCACCCGCAAAAAGGTGTATGAGCTGGGGCTCCCCCGCGGCTGCACCATAGGCGGTCTGGTCCGTGGTCATGAAGGAATGCTCGTGTCGGGAGGAACGCAGATAGAAGCAGGTGACAATGTAGTGGTGATATGCTACGATGTTGACCTAAAGAAAATAGAAAAGTATTTTACGAACTGATGCTCAACAAGCAACTCATATCCAAAGTTATCGGTTCCCTGCTTGTACTGGAATCCGCATTCATGGCCATCTGCTTTTTCGTGGCCTTGCTGTATCGCAGTTCCGACCTTTGGCCATTTCTTTTCTCCCTCCTCATTACCGCAGGTGTTGGTGTAACCCTGGCGCGCATGGGCAAGGAAGCCCCTACGATGATGAGCCGCCGGGATGCCTATGTGGTGGTAAGCCTCACATGGATAACCTTCAGCATTTTCGGTTCTCTCCCCTATCTGTTTGGCGGTTTCTTTGGCAAATTTGACCTTTTCCACCCCCAGGAGACATGGATGGTAACGACCAATGCCTTTTTTGAGACGATGTCGGGGTTCACGACCACCGGTGCCTCCATGCTTGACGATGTGGAATCGCAGCTCAACTCCCATCAAGCCATGCTATTCTGGCGTTCGCTGTCTCAATGGATAGGAGGTTTGGGAATCGTGTTTTTCACGATAGCCATTCTGCCCTCAATGGTGGGAAACTCCATGAAAGTGTTTTCTGCGGAAGCCACAGGTCCCATCCGTTCGAAGATGCATCCCCGTCTGAGTGCCACAGCCATGCGCATTTGGTGGGTTTATCTTGTACTCACCGTATTATGCGGTATCTGCTATGGATTTGCCGGCATGGACTGGTTCAGTGCCGTCAACTATGCCATGACCACGACTGCTACGGGCGGTTTCTCCATCCACAACAACAGCATCATGTATTTCAATTCACCGTCCATAGAATACATTGCGTTGATATTCCAATACTTGTCGGGTATCAATTTCTCCATGTTATTCATGGTCATCGCAATGCGCAAACTGAACAGTTGGCGGGAATTCAAACTCAGTGTCAGGAACAAGTGGGGAGACTTCTTCAGCAATGAGGAATGGCGGTTCTACACATCGATGGTAGTTGTGTGCAGTCTCATCATCACCGTACTGCTGATTTTCAACAATGGTTATGATATGGAAACGGCCTTCCGCAAGAGCACTTTCCAAGTGGTATCCATGATGACCACCACAGGAATCTATTGTGACCAGGTGGGAGCCTGGCCCCGCGTCACATGGATGCTCCTTTGCATCCTCATGTTTATCGGAGCCTGTTCGGGCTCGACTACCGGTGGTTTCAAAAGTTCCCGAGCCCTCATGATTCTCAAGGTGATGCGCAACGAATTTGTCAGGATGATGCACCCACGTGCTGTACTTCCCGTGAAGATCAACGGTAAAGCCATCCCCTCCTCACTGGTTCACAGTCTGATGGCTTTTTTTGCCGTCTATATTGTCGCCTGCATCGGCACGATGGCTTTGATGATGGCCATCGGCAACAACGTGACCAATTCCGCCATCATCTCACTCAGCTGCATCAACAATGTCGGTCTTCCCCTTAATGAAATAGGACCCGACATGACATGGAGCAGCATGCCTTTGTATATCAAATGGGTATGCACATCGCTCATGCTCCTTGGCCGTCTTGAAATATTCAATGTCTTGATATTATTCACCACATCATTCTGGAAAGACAATTAATCACCTAACCCAAAGTACAGTTATATCAATAAAAAAATGATTAAATTTTATCCTATTTTGAAATCCACCATCTGGGGTGGAGAAAAGATTGTGAAATTCAAACATTCGAGCAGCGAGATGCATCAAGTAGGAGAAAGTTGGGAAGTTTCCGATGTCGTAGGCAATGCATCCATCGTATGCGAGGGCGAACAAACCGGCAAAAGCCTCCAGGAATTGGTAGACCTCATGGGCGAGAGCCTTATTGGAGCGGAAAATGCCCGTCGTTTCGGAAATGAGTTTCCCTTGCTCATCAAATTCATTGATGCCCACGACGACCTGTCCATACAAGTTCATCCCGATGACGAGACAGCCATCCGCCAAGGCAAGCAACGCGGCAAGACGGAGATGTGGTATGTTTTGGAGTCGGACACAGGTGCCCATCTCTATAATGGTCTGAAAAAGAAGATAACTCCAGAAGAATACAAGGAAATGGTGGAGAATGGCACCATTTGTGATGCCCTTGCCCGTTATGAGGTGAGAGAGGGCGATGTTTTTTTCATCCCCGCCGGGCGCATCCACTCAATCGGGAAAGGTTGTTTCGTGGTTGAAATCCAACAGACCAGCGACATCACCTACCGCATCTATGATTTCAAGCGGCGTGACAAAAACGGCAATTACCGCGAACTGCACACCAAAGAGGCGGCTGAGAGCATCGACTACAGCGTAAAGTCCGACTACCGCACCCATTACACGCCAAAGAAGAACGAAGGAGTGGAACTTGTGAGATGTCCCTATTTCACCACCTCCCTTTATGACCTGGATGAGCCCATGACCATCGACTACAGCGACCTCGACAGTTTCGTGATACTCATTGGTCTGAAAGGAGAAGGAACGGTCACATCCTCCAACGGCCAGCATACCACCCTTTGCGCAGGCGAAACCATCCTGCTTCCAGCCACGACAGAAGAAGTCAGGATAGAAGGCACGATAAAACTCCTGGAAACCTACGTATAAATCCAAGCGACGTCGAACAGGCAATCAAGTATCCAGAAATCATCATACGCAAAAAAATCGGCATAAAACTTGATATATTCCCATATTTGAATTATCTTTGCTAAAAGAAAAAAAGCAATGTCATTATGCAAAAATACGCAGATTACATCGAGCAGATAGAAATCGACTCACTATGGAGTGGTCGAAGGCATATCATATGGGACCTTGACAAGCACGTCAACATTCTCAGCGGAACCAACGGGCAAGGCAAGAGTACCATTATCAACAAAGTAGTCAAGGGATTGTCGGCAGGTGGCGAATATCCCAGCCACATGCTCAAGGGAGTGCGTCTGAAAGTTCACCCTTCAGAAGCCAGATGGATACGCTATGATGTCATCCGCTCCTTCGACAGGCCGCTGATGAATCTTGACACCCTGACGAAGATGGACATGAGCCTGGCAACCGAGCTTGACTGGCAGATTTTCCAACTCCAGCGCAAATACCTCGACTATCAGGTAAACATAGGCAACCGCATCATCGAGGTGTTGCAAAGCGGCGCACCCGATGCTGCAGAGAAAGCCCAAGCCCTGTCGGCTCCCAAGAAACGGTTCCAGGACCTTATCGACGAACTTTTTTCCGATACGGGCAAGACTATCGTGAGGAGTGCCAATGAGATTTATTTCACACAAATAGGAGAGACACTTGTCCCCTATCAACTCTCCAGCGGAGAGAAGCAGATGCTTGTCATCCTGCTCACCACCCTCATCCAGGACAACCGGCCCCATGTCCTTTTCATGGACGAACCGGAAGTGAGTCTGCACATTGAATGGCAGAAACGGCTCATAGACATTATCCTCGAGATGAACCCCAATGTCCAAATCATCCTCACCACCCATTCTCCCGCCGTTATCATGAACGGTTGGATAGACTATGTGACGGAAGTATCCGATATCACAGACAGCTACTAACCACGCCAGACATGTCGAAACGCCTGAAGGACAATCTTAATTCAGATTATTTCAACGCAGCCAACAGCATGAGGCCACAAGCTGCGAAACGTCGCATAGTAGCCTATGTGGAAAGCTATGATGACATTTTCTTTTGGCGGATGGTCCTCAGTGAATTTGAGGATGACAAGTATTATTTCGAAGTAATGCTCCCTTCGAAGAAGAACCTCTCAAAAGGCAAAAAGCAGGTATTGATGAACCTGGTAGGCGAACAAGTGGGCGAGAATATGATAGCCTGTGTGGATGCCGACTATGATTTTCTGATTCAAGGTGCGACCAAGACCTCGGAAAAAATCATCTCCAGTCCCTACGTGTTCCACACCTATGTCTATGCCATAGAGAATTATCAATGCTATGCCCCTTCGTTGCATAATGTCTGCGTGATGTCGACGCTCAACGACCACAAGATTTTTGATTTTGAGGAATACATGCGGCTTTATTCACAAGCCATCTACCCGTTGTTTATCTGGAGTATCTGGTATTACCGGACCCCCGATTACGGAGATTTTTCCATCACCGACTTCAACAGGGTCATAGACACCGGGCATTTCTCCATCCCCAATGCCTATAACTCCATCGTCAACGTCAGGCACAAGGTAGGGCGGAAAGTGGCATTTCTTCAAAAGCAAAATCCCGACGCCAAGGAATCCTATCTCGCCTTGAAAGAAGAGTTGAAGGAGTTGGGTGTGACAGCCGACAACGCTTATCTGTTTATTCAGGGTCACCACCTGTATGATGGAGTCATTTCCCCCATGCTCAACAAAGTGTGTGAACGGCTAAGACGCGAGCGGGAGATAGAGATTCACAAGAATGCCGTGCACAACACTCAGATGCGCAATGAGCTCTCCTGCTATCAGCACAGTGTGGAAAGCGTGGCATCCATGCTGAAGAAGAATTACGGCTACATGAATTCCCCCCAATATCAACGTATAAAAAACGATATCCGCTACTTTCTTGACCACCGCAAGAATACAGTACCCAATACCAACCCATAAATGCCCATACTTCACTTAGTGTCCATTGAGACAGCCTCTCTTTTACGCAAGCGTAGATTCAACGAGCATGTATACACGTATTACGATGCCGATGGCCTGCTCCGCATCTTGTCGCCTCATGAAGAACCAAGGAATTGGAACAGTCCCACCTATGACCGCAGTGTGCGTCATCAAGCATATTCGGCACCATCCCTGGCACATGCCCAACAATGGGTCAGGGAGAAAAAGCATTTCGACGTTTTGGTAGACAGAGAATATTTCTTAGGTCAAGTAGGGAGATACTACGCAAAAATCATCCGTCTGAAAGACGGCGCCATCAGCGAGACCCGCAAGTTCCGTCAATACGACAAAGCTCTTGAGGCAGGCATCGTCAAAGCCCTCCGAATGATGTAGGAGACCGTTTTCCAGACCCTCACCCGTCAGCTGACGCTCATGCAGAGCGTACTCATAATGAACCCCAAAAGTTTTCTCAAACTTCTGGGGTTCACGACAAATAGAAACGCCTTAGTTATTTCAGTATTATAATGGATATTCATCAAAAGCGTAGAGTACAGTAGACAGATACCGCTCACCCGTGTCGGGTAGAAGAACAACCACCCGCTTGCCTTTATTCTCTGGACGTGCTGCCACCTGAGCAGCGGCAAACGCTGCAGCACCTGAGGAGATGCCTACAAGCAGTCCTTCCTGTTGTGCCAGTTGGCGTCCTGTGCGGATGGCATCATCGTTATCCACATCCACCACCTCGTCGATGACATCAGCGTCATAAGTGGCAGGAACGAATCCGGCACCAATTCCCTGAATCTTGTGTGGTCCACTCTTACCACCGTTGAGCACTGGAGAAGACAGCGGTTCCACAGCGATGACTTTCACATTGGGATTGAGTTCCTTAAGTCGCTTACCGACGCCAGATATAGTGCCGCCGGTTCCCACACCAGCCACAAAGATGTCCACCTGTCCGTCCGTGTCGTCCCATATTTCCAAACCAGTCGTCTGATAGTGCTTTATAGGATTAGCCTTGTTCTCAAATTGCTGTAAGATGATACTGCCTGGTATGGCTTCACGCAGTTCGTTGGCAGCCTTGATTGCTCCGGGCATACCGTCCTTTCCACTTGTCAGACGGACCTCAGCACCATAGGCTTTTACCAGATTCCGGCGCTCCACGCTCATCGTCTCAGGCATGGTGAGAATGAGCTTATATCCTTTCACGGCTGCCACGAGAGCGAGTCCGACACCCGTATTTCCGCTGGTTGGTTCGATGATGGTGGCACCAGGTTTGAGCAAGCCTTTCTTTTCAGCATCCTCAATCATGGCGAGCGCTATTCTATCCTTTACACTACCGCCTGGATTGAAAAACTCCACCTTAGCGACAATCGGTTCGGCCAATCCTTTTCCGGCCGAGAATTTCTTAAGACTCAACAAGGGTGTTCCACCGATAAAATCCGTCAAACTTTTTGCTATCTTTGCCATAGTTTCAAACTTTTTTATTCAACCTTTTATTTCACTTAAATTTTCGAGAAAGCTTCTTCAAGAGCCTCGATAATGTCATCGATATTCTCAATGCCGATGCTGAGACGGATAGTAGAAGGATAAATATGCTGCTGTTCCAATTCTTCTGGAGTCATCTGCGAATGAGTAGTTGTAGCGGGATGGATGACCAGCGACTTCACGTCAGCCACATTGGCGAGGAGGGAGAAGATGCGCAGATTATCGATGAAAGTCCAGGCCTCCTGCTCACCCCCCTTGATTTCAAATGTGAAGATTGAGCCGGCACCATTGGGATAAAGCTTCTGATAGAGAGCATGGTCGGGATGTGTAGGCAATGCGGGATGGTTGACCTTGGCCACTTTTGGATGATTAGCCAGGAAATCGACCACTTTCAGGGCATTCGACACATGGCGCTCTACCCTGAGGCTCAGAGTCTCAAGACCTTGCAACAGAATCCAGGCATTGAAGGGGCTGATGGCGGCACCTGTATCACGAAGGATGACGGCACG
>CACXDY010000182.1 GCA_902766505.1 uncultured Prevotellaceae bacterium | reverse complement strand
GTCGCCCAGGTTCAAGTCTTTGCTCAACGAGCCAGCCGAGCCGACCCTGATAATGGTTTTCACGCCATAGAAATTGAAAAGTTCATAAGTATAGATGCCAATAGAAGGAATGCCCATGCCATGTCCCATCACACTGACCCTCTTACCTTTGTAGAAGCCTGTAAATCCAAGCATGCCTCTCACATTGTTGAACTGCACCGGATCATCCAGGAATTTGTCTGCCATGAATTTGGCACGCAACGGATCGCCGGCCATGATGACGGTCTCAGCGATTTCACCGAATTTGGCCCCGATGTGGGGAGTTGGAGTCTTTGCCATAGTTGTTCGATTTTAGGGTAATTATTCAAATATTTTCACAATAGAATCACTTACAATTCTCCGTCTTGATTTCCCGTTGTTCACCCTCCACATCGAAGCTGAGGGTAGCACCATCCGTACGGACATCGATAGTAACAGGAGCCCCGAAGACGAGCGGCAAGTTCACGTCGTCATGTCCTGCGGGGAATCCACAAAGAAGCGGAATATTATATTTTTCCACGTATTTTCTCAACATAGCTTCTGCGCTGCCATATCCCAAGTCGTCTTTACAACCAGTAAACTCGCCGAAAACAACACCACGGCATCTGGACAGGACACCATTCAACATGAGCATATTGAAGAGGCGGTCGATATTGTGGAGCGACTCCTCCACCTCTTCAACGAACAGAATGATGTCTTTGGCAGCTGTGGCATCGGCCTGGCTACCAAGAATAGGGGCAAACGTGCAGATGTTTCCACCCACGAGCACGCCCTTAGCCTTTCCTGGAATGTTCTGAGGATGAGGAGGTAAGACATAACGTGGGATGTTCCCCATGAGGAGGTCGCGGAACAGCGTGCATGAAGTGTCCTTTCCCTGAGCCGGCGCGATATGCGAACTCATCGTCCCGTGTATACTCATCAGACCTGCACAAGAATAAAGTCCGTGCAGTGTGGTGATATCACTGTATCCAACCATCCATTTGGGGTTATCCGTCAACTCTTTGAGCGCCAACTGATCCACCATGTGGATAGCGCCATATCCGCCTCTATTGCAAATGATGGCCTTGACATCAGGCTGCTTTAACGCCCATCGCAAGTCTGCGAGTCTTTCCTCCAGTGTTCCGGCATATTTCAGTGCCTCTACTTTCCCGACATTAGGCCCCACCACGGGGACGAAGCCCCATTCACGGAGGACAGCGGCCGTCTTGGTCACATTCTCCATTGGGGTGAAATAAGCCGGTGAAATCAAGGCAATTTTGTCTCCTTTTTTCAAAAATTTAGGAGCTACACAATTCAAGACTTTACTCTGCTCACATTTTTCCTTACAACATTTACCGCCTTCATGGGCAGACTGTCCATAAAGACTTATCCCACCCATCAAGAAAACGGCCAGCAGCGCCCATCTAAGAGTTTTTTTCATGACGAAATCAACTAATTAAAAACAAAGTAAAAAACATCTACAGAGAGTTCCTCTATCCAGTGAAGAGCCCTCGAGTCATGATTTGGGGTTAAAGTTAGTATTTTTTTCTCAATCCACCTTTAAACTTGCGTAGAAATATACTTGAAACAAGTAAAAAAGGCGCCATTCAAGCCTCTTTGACCTTTATATAGATAATACTTTGCATTGCAGGAACGACTTCGCAGAAATCTTATTATCTTTGCACACCCAACCAACATCACCAACAGACATATGAAGAGAACAATCCTCTTGTTGGGCTTAGCAGCCCTTTTTCAACCAGTTTTAGCAGACCACGTGACCATAGACATCAGCGGGAACAACACCTCATCAAGCTACATCTCATACAGCAACTCCATCCACATACCAAAGGCCGACACCGTGGATGTGATGATGGCCCGATATGCCTATTTCAGTTCCACCATCACAGGAAACGGCACCCTCAATCTCTATGCCGGTGGTGAGCGTTGTTATTTAGGAACTGCCAAGGGTGCGACATGGCCCAACTGGACCAATTACGCCGGCGATATACACATCTACCCCTACCCTGCCAATTCATCCTCTGCCGGATTTTATGGCGTGGTGATGGCCCATGGCGGAAAAGCCTTCTCGGCCGAGGACATCGAAGGCGGCATTCAGTCAGGCAAGGTGAACAAATCGATGGAGAGCAATCATGTGGTCCTTCATAACGGTGCCACACTCTGCTGCGAGGCCCACACCAGTGGAAGTGGTTTCCGCATCGGAGAGTTGAATGCCGAAGAAGGCTCCATCATCCAAGGCTATATGAAAAAGGGCACCCGCCCAGCCTATTTCCTTTTGGCAGTCTCAACACCGATGCCACCCTGGCAGGTACCATAGCACCCCCAGAATACAGTAATACCCACTTAGTAGGAATCATCAAGGAAGGTCAGGGCACCTACCGTATCACCGGCAATCAAAATTTCATCAGTGGCGCCCTGCGCATCCTCGACGGCCGGGTTCTTATCATGAACGACCGCGCACTGGCCGAGCAGCAAAAACTCCGTGGTTCTACAGGTGCCAAGGCCAGCGACCAGGAAGCCATTGTCTATGTATTTGAACAAGGAGAACTTGGGGGCACCGGCAGCATAGGCGGCACGGTAGACAATTATGGAACGATAGAGCCAGGCGACGATGCTATCGGCACACTCACCATCCAAAACTATGCCGCCGCGAAGGATGCCCATCTGTATGTGCGTCCCAACTCCGTCTTGCGCTTCAAGTTGGAGACCACCACCCATAGCGACCTTTTGATGGTCGGTGGCACGGTGCGTTACAACAACATCGGTCAGGATTTTACCGTGAGTGATAAGATGCCCGTGTTGGAAATCCAGCTTGCCGAAGACCACCAAGTCAGCGTGGGAGATGAGTTCACCGTGCTGAAAGCCAAGAGCAAGAGCACCACATCGGGCGACTGGAAATTCAAGTTGAAGAAGCCAGGCCGGTATACATGGAAGATAGAAGAGCGTGAGAGCGACGAAGGTTATGAAGTGGTGCTTATCGTTGTGTCCCTGGAAGACGACACTTCCAGTGATGACGATGACGACCCTGGTAATCCAAATGAAGGAGAGGTCATGGGTCCGTTCTACGACGACGGTATCGCTGATGCCGACGACCCCACTCCACTCCGTGATTATGCCGAGAGCAACGACAAACACATCGGCATAGCCCTTTCGACATGGAAGACCGATGTCAACAACGAGCAATCATCAGACACGAAAGAAGTGGCCAAGCAATTCAACATGCTGGTGGCTGAAAACGAAATGAAATTCGATGCGCTGGAGCCATCAAGGGGACAGTTCAGTTATGGAAGTGCTGACAATTTGGTAAATTTCGCCCAAAGACATGGAATGGCCATGCGTGGGCACACCCTTGCCTGGCATTCGCAGTTGCCGGAATGGGTATCTTCCGACGGCAAGAAGAACGACCGGAACTGGAGCCGTGAGGAAGCCCTGCAGATATTGAAGAACCACATCACCCATGTGGTCACCCATTACAAGGGCAAAGTGAAGGAATGGGATGTGGTGAACGAATGCCTGGACGATGACCAGACCACAGTCCGCACTAATCCCGACAGTTATGACCTGCGCACCACCGTTTGGTCATTAGCCATTGGAGAGGACTTTATCGACTCCGCCTTCGTCTATGCCCACCGTGCAGACCCCGATGCGATGCTCTATCTCAACGACTATGGCGTGGAACTTCAAGGGAAAGCCAAGACCACCGCTTTCTACAATCTTGCCATGCGTCTAAAGTACAGCGGCATCCCTATCGATGGTGTCGGACTGCAATGCCATTTTTCCATCGGAGATGTCGACTCTGTGAAGTTGGAGAACACCATCCGCCGTTTTGCAGATGCCGGACTGAAATGTATCATCACCGAACTCGACATGGGCATTCCCTCAGTGACAAATGACAATCTGACGGAGCAGGCCCGCAACTACCGTGTCATCACCGACATCATGCTCAACAATGACAACTGTCCGAATGTTGTCATCTGGGGATTGAAGGATAATGACAGTTGGCGCAACCAGTCGAACCCCTTACTCTACACGTCGGGGTTATCGAAAAAGCCAGCCTATTATGCTGTCAGGTCGGCCTTGCGCCACCGCAAGATTCTCAATGACAAGGAAGGCATCCGCCCGACAAAAAGGGACATCCCCCAAAAGGACGCCCCCATCTATGATTTGAGTGGACGAAGGATGACCGGCAGGATACTCCAGCCAGGCATCTACATCCAAGAAGGAAAGAAATTCGTCATTTCGTCTTACGGAACACGAGCCAAGGAATGACCCCTTTCCATTCTTTGTGAGGATACTTGTCGATATTGCCGATATCGTGCCGTTTTCCGTCAGCAGAACGGTAGTAGCAGTAGTCGGCTCCACCGGTGATATAGATGGCATCGATAAATCCATACTCACGAATTGCATCGGCAAAATCCCAGAGAGTCTCCTTGTTGCGTGAGGAGATAAAAAAGAGTCTGTCGATGCCGCCCTTGCTCATACGCCCGATAGCGTTCCGCTCGACCTTTCCGTGCAGATAGAAACGTGAGGGGAGGACGCCATCACTCACCAAGACGAACTGCCGGAAAAAGGAGCCGCCGTTCTTCATCACATAGTCCTTCACCTTCTCGCTGCGAGACACCCCGATGACCATACGGTCGTCGGCCATAGCCATATAGCCAAGCCGTTTTCGGCCACTATATTTCTCCTCACCATTGACGACGAGCGTTGCCAGATAGGTGCTGTCCACCCTATGGTCCGCCGAGCGGCAATAGAGATAGACCGAGGTATCGGACAGGTCAGGCTCCTCGAACTCAAGGCTGGCGCTAAGTCCGCGAATG
>CACXDY010000181.1 GCA_902766505.1 uncultured Prevotellaceae bacterium | reverse complement strand
TGAGCTTTCACACTCGTGGCGCCGAGCAACATTAGAAATGTCAGTAAGAATAGTTTGATTGATTTCATGATATTTTGTTTTTAGTTATTTCTTTGTTATTCAGAGAATAATAGTGTTCATTCATTGATTACAAAAATATATAAAAATTAAGTAGGTAATTGATTGTTTTAACGATTTTAAGGAAAATTAACAGTTTAAAAAAGGAATACCTAATCCCGCGGGCTTAGTCATGCTAAGTCCTTTCTCCATTTATAAATTGTTTATCCGTTATTGATGTTGCCCAGTGATTGGGGCTCTTCATCTCTGCTTTATTCCAGCAGGTGTGTGGAGAGGCTGTCGGCGGCTTGGATGAGTGGGACAAGGGGAATGTGGCTGTTGGCCTCGTTGATATTGCCCATTTCCTCACGGCTTTGGAGGGTGAGGTTCCAGGCACCCATATGCCAACGGATAGCAGCGATTTCCCGTTTGTTCATTTTCAGACCGAGACTGAGCAATATGATGACTGATTTTTCTCCATGACCGACTGGGAGCAGCGAATAGTCGGTCTCGTAGGAGTCGTAGGTTTCCCATCGTCCATCCTTGTCTTTGCGCCATTTCTGCGCTTTTTTGTAGACGTCGGCTTTGCAGATGTCATGAAGCAAGGCAGCGATGATGAGACTGTCGTCGGGAAGTTCCTTCTCCAGTTCAGGCTTCATTTCCACAAATGTCTTTCGAAGGGCCAAGGCTGTTTCGTAGACGGTCATGGAATGTTGCAGCAGCCCTCCCTCATTGTTGAGGTGGTGACTGATGGAGGCAGGAGCAGCGAAGAACCCGTATTTTTCTAAATAGTTGATGACTTTGTCCATCCCGGGGCGTTGGGTAGACTGTAGTAGTTGGATGAATTGCTCTTTCATGCTTATCCTATATCGTGATTGAGGGTTATTCTATCGTGAGGGCATCAAAGGTCATGTTGTCGAGACCATCGCCCGTGAGGACGACATGGTATTTGCCGGCGTTGATCTGTGTGCCTGTGGTGATGTTCGTATTTTTGCGTTTCGTTTTCTTGGCCTGTGTCTGCAGGAAGGTGATGTCATCATCTTTGTAGACTACACCACGTTGGTCGGTAATGCGCACATGCAACCGGCGGGATTGGTCTGCATTATGATAACGCCACCGCAGGGCATAGACTTTGGCTACACCCACGGTGAAGTCCCATTCCATCCGTTTTCCTACACGGCGGCCCTCCACTTGGATGGCTTGGGATTTGCTTGAAGGTAGGAGCGAGTCGGGGGTGGAGACAAGAATGTCGTGGTCGAGGCGTTCCCACATCTGTTGGTCAGCCTGAGCGGGGATGTCTGCAGTGGCCTTCTTGTCGGGTTGCCCCGTTTGCGCAATGGCGATGGCTGAGATGATGGCTTGTCCTGCCCATACGTGTGGGAAATGGATGGTCAGGTCGCCACCTTGGTGGTCGATGGTCGTCACACGCTTGTAGGGCTTGCCATAGTGGGCCTGCGCCCAGATGTCGAGTTGGTGGGCCACAGTGCTGTCGTTGATGGCCACATCGAACAGTCTGAGGCCTTCTGCGTCGGGCTGGCGGTACCAGGGTTCCATGAAATAGAGTTCTACGCGGTATCTGCCCGGAGAACAGGGGAAAGCATAGCGAAGTTCGTGCCGTCCGAACCGGGAGGTTTGGAAGAGAGGGGAGGACAGCGAGTCGTTGACCGTCTGTGAAGTTTGGTAGGGTGACAGGCTGTCGAAGCGCTTGGCCCAGGACTGCGACCATTTGTCGTTGTCCTGCGTCCATGTCTGTCCGTGGGAGTCGGTATAGTTATCACCGCCGCAGTTGATGCGGTAGTGGTAGACAAAACCGTCGGCAGGTGCCAGGATGCGCTCGTCGATGACGGAGGCGGCCGGTACGGGTTGTTGATGGCTGAAATGTTGCAAGTAGCGGTAATAGGCATCGGTGGGCTGTTCCCAAATAGTGAGCAGGCCTTTGTAGTTCACCGGCCCGATTTTGTCGATGCGGCGTAGTGCCTCGTCGGGTTGTCGTCGTCCCGGGTTGTCGTGGCTCACGAGCAGCCAGTGGAATTGTCCGCAAATGCTGTCGGCCACACTTTCTGCCAAGGTCACCTTCTTCATCAGCAGGTCGGCGGATTTTTCCTCGGTGTAGCCCTCGCCTGTATGGTTGCCGAGTGTGCGCCAGGCACCGTATTCGCCGTTGAGGAGTTGTTCCGCACGTTTCATCTCGTTGCCGTAGTTGTCGGGGTCGCCGCCATACGTGCCGCTCCAGTTCTGCACGACATCCCAGTCCGTGCCTTCACCACCGTTGCAGGTGGTGATGAGCCGTTGGGTGCCGCAGCGTGGATCCATTTCGCGGATGATGGCGCAGCATTCCTCAGCGAAGTCGCGCGGCAGGGTGCTCTCGTTCTGCAATCCCCAGAGGATGATGGCGGGTGAGTTGCGGCGCTCTTTGACCCATTGCCGCAGATGGCGCTTGAAACTCTCGCGGAATTCTGGCGTGTCATACCAGATATGGGCGGAGAACTGTGGCCACCAGAGCAGTCCCTCCTGTTCGATGAGGGTTTGGTAATGCAGGTTGTGGGGTTGATGGGCATCCCGGAAGGCATTGAAACCGGCATCTTTGGCCAGTTTGATGCGGGCTGCTATCTGCTGGTGGGAGAAAGCATGGCTTTGCCCGAACTCATGCTCGTATTCACAGGTGCCGTTGATGAGAACCGGCTGTCCGTTGAGCAGGAAACGGTGGTCGCCGTCGTGGCGGGTAAGGGGCCATGAGGGACTGCTGAATCCATAGGGTGTGATGGTGCTCTCGGTAGCCTTGCCGTCACGTTTCACGATGGTGTTGAGTGTGTAGAGATAGGGGTCGTCCACACTCCATCGGAGGGGATGGTCAATGGGAGAGGCCTGATGGATGGTCACCGTCGAGTCAGAGGCGATGTCTATGAACTCGGAGAGCCGAATCACCTGTTTTCCACCCTTGTCTGTCAGTTTGCTGATGACTTCGACCCGCATGGCCGTGGTGCCGTAGTTGCGTATCTCGGTGTCGACAAACATTGAGTCGCAGGCGGCGTTGTTCCATATGTGTACGCCAAAAGGTTCTATGCGTACATCATCGGTGACCTCGAGTGTCACGGGACGGAAGATGCCGAACGGTTGGCTGCCTTCGCTGAATCCCCACTCGCTGCTGCATCCGCCACACACCCAGGGCATGTCGGTGATGCCTGCGGGATGGCTCACAGCGACGGTAAGTTCATTGTCGCCGTCGGGATGGATGGCCTTCGTGACATCGATGGTCTCCGTGGTGCGTCCGATGTCGTAATGGCCTAAAGACTTGCCGTTGAGGGTAATGTCGGCATAGGTGCCCACACCCTCGAAACGGAGGAAATAGCGCTTGCCGTGGCCTGGCGTCATTTGGAATGTCTTGCGGAAGGTGGCCTCGCCATGCAGATTGCCGTGCTCCAACTGCACGTATCCGTAATAGTCGTCGAGATTGAGTGGAATATCGCTGTGGAATGTCTTTCCGGCATGGGTGACCTCCCAGTTGTCGTTGAGTGGGAGTACGTAGCGGTGTCCGGTAGGCTCTGGTGGGGGGAATCCCACCTCGCTCTGACCCATGTGCCGGCTGGTAGCCACGGCGATGCCCCGTTGCCCCGCCTTGTTCACGGCGCAGTAGAAATGATAGACGGTGCCCTCGTGGCTGACTACGCAACTCTTATGGGCAAACATCTCATCATAGGGCTTGGAGGGGATAATCAGGTCGGGACCGTCCCAATCAGTCCAGTGTACGAGGTCATGGCTGGCAGCAAATGTGTTGTAGGCATTGTAGGGTCGGGTGGGGTTGAAGGCGGAGAAATAGTACATCACCCATACATCGTCCATCCTCACAATCTGGGCGTCGCCCGTGATGGTGCCGTCGCTGTCATGGGCAAAGACAGGGTTGCCTTCATATCGCTTCCAATGGCGAAGGTCTTTCGACAGGGCAATGCCGATGCGCTCGCCTTTGGGGTGAGTGGCGTCTTTGCCGCCGGCATTGTAGAACATGAAGAAGGGGTATTTCCCGTAGCCTTTAAGACGGTGGCTCTTATCCTTCATCCAGTAGATGGTGCTTTTGTATTGGGTCAGTTGTTCCCACCACTGTGACTCGGAGTCGTTGTAACTCATCAGTGGTTGGGGGCGGGTCTCCCACGGGTGGGGAGTGGTGAGGTCGCCACGGGTGGAGGCCAGACCGATGCTCAGCGGGGCATTCACCGCCTCATAGCCTGTGCCTGCTCCGCCGATGTAGGTCATCCAGTGTTGGCCCTTGTAAGGCTGCATGGCATAGGTGCCGCCCCAGGTGTAGTCGATGAGGGCGGGAAAACCTCCTCGTTGGTTGGCGTCCCAAAGCGTGGACGATGTTTCTGGCAGTTGGAGCACACGGCCGCAGATTGTCCAATGCAGCAGGTCGCTGCTCTGCGCAAGCCATGTCTCATAACCTCTTCCATCGTTGCCGTCTTTCCCGTCGTAGCACACGAAGGTCATATACCAGGAGTCGCCCTCACGGAACACCGTGGGACAGTCGTATTTCTGGTAGTTGGTCGAGGGAACCACCACCATGCCATATTTATAGGGCGTGACGGAGGCCTCATAGATTTGACGCATCCGTTCGGGAGAAACGGATTGCGCCACACTGCTCAGGGCGAAGGTCGTGGCTATCAGCCATAGAAATGCCTTTCTCATGTCGCGTTGCATTGATTAATTGAACAGCCAGTCCACCTCATCGCCGGCTCCTTGCAGCCCTACGTCGCGGGGCTTGATGTCGCTGCGGGTAAATCCGGCCACCATGATGATGCCCTTGGGCAGACGGATGATATGATGCCCGGCAGCGAAATGATAGGCATGGATGTTGACGGTGGGCATACATGTCATGTTGATGGCATTGGTCAGCACCGGTTCGGCCTGGCCGTATTCATTGCCGGTGGCATCGGTCTCCAGTGTGGGTGGCTTGGCCCATTTAGGGTCGTCATCGACGAAGAATCCCACGAGCATCTGGACGGGTTCCTGACAGGAGAACTCGATGGTGGTGCCTTGGATGCGGGTGGTGTCGCGGTTGAGCACCAGTGGCTTCATCCCCGACAGTTCGGGAGCAACGGAGTCGATGAGTTCATTGCGGTTTTCAAAGAGTCGTGCGCCTTTGTCCATACTCGCCATGATCGGTGCTTTCCGTAGTGTGGCATCGGGCGCTCCGGCATAGTCGATGGTCACGCCGGCCGCTTCGGCTTGCGGTGGCAAAACCTGTTCTGCGGGGCTTGGGTTGCGCAGTTTGGCGATGTTGGCCAAAAGATTGTCGTATTCTGCCTGATAGACAGGCACCATCTCCCTCCATGTCTTGTAATGACCGTTGTCGCCTCCCACGGGGATGCGTCGCTGTGCCGTCTGCATGCTGTTGGCGTAGAGGTAGGTGCTGTCGGTGAGGTCGGCCAACTTCTTCCATTCATCGAGGCTCTTTTCCAGTTGCTTGGCGGCATCATCGAGGAATCTCAGTTGTTTGCTCCATTTATAGTTGAGTACATCGGTAGCCGCCTCTACTTTGTAGTAGAACGAACGGGTGAACAGGAAATAACTGCGGAAATCATTGAGCACCCTATGGAACTCCTCCTGATGACGGGTGGGCTGAATACCATAATTGAGGATGGCTTTCATGGCATTGTTGCTGTGTTCGAGACATTCGCCGGTGATGCCAAAAGGCTGTTCGCCGCTATGGGGCTCCTTTTTCCATTCCTTCTCCACATATTCGATGAGTTTCTCGCCCTGGGGACCGCAACTCTCATAAAAACCGGGATAGATGTTGTATTTGTAGGGATTGACCAACTGAGCCATCTTCATGCCGAGCAGCAGCGTCTGACGGTTGCCCTCGGTGATGCCGAAACGGCGGATAAGTTTGGGCGCTATCTCGCCTGCCTCATCATAGGCTTTCAACAACCATCGGGCGGCCTTGTCGTCGATGCCGTAGTAGTCGGAGAGTTGCCGGCACCAATAGGCTTCGTCGTTCCGGCGGTGGCAGTTCCATGCATAGCGTCCCCATCCGCGGTACCACATCCAGTCGCGGTCAATCTGGAGCAACCGGCTGCCGTCTTTCAACTTGTCGGCTGTGAAGGGCCAGTCCCAGTAACTGGCCTGTGGATAGATGTGCATGCCCTTGGAGAGGTGGACGTCCTGCATGGCCTGCACGGCTTTCTGCATGAAAGCAGGCGACGACCAGCGCCACGGCTCGAGGTTGGCGAGAATATGCACGTTGTCGATATGGATGGGCGATGCGTTGGCCAATTCCCGGTGGGTCTCAGCCCAGGGGCCGCCTGGCTGATAGGTGGTGAGACTCTCGCCCGTATATTTCGTCATCGTGTAGATATTGGGATAGAGGGGCAGGGCTTTTTTCATGACTGCCGGTCCGTCGGTGTCGTGCGAGCGGAGGATGATGGGGGGCATGTCGGTGCGGTGTGATGCCTTGAGACCGTCTTTGATGCCGGGGATGATGGTTTCGGTCATCCATTTGATGTCGGTGTCGATGCCCGACATGGCTTCACCGAGACAGACGAGGAATCCCACCTTGGGATACTGCTGAACGAAAGCAGCGATGCTCTTGCGCGTATAGTCGGCGATAAGGGGGGTGATAGGACGGTTGCGGTCTTGTGTCACGATGCCGTAGTGGTCGGCAAAAGGTTTCGATACGATGATGTTGTAAAACATCTGGATGACGCGGATGCCACGGCGGTCGGCCTCGGTGGTGAGAAATGTGAACATTTCCTGGTTTTTCGCCATCGTTGCATCGTCCACCTCGGGAGCAAAGGGATAGTCGTCGAGTTTGACGAGGGAGGCGAAGGGATGACCATTCCATAGATACACGGTGTTCATGTTGTTGGAAGCCAACATGTCGAGGTAGCGTATCCACAGTTGCTTGTCATAGAACCATGGAAAATTCTCGGGCGTATAGGGATATTCATACACCTTG
>CACXDY010000180.1 GCA_902766505.1 uncultured Prevotellaceae bacterium | reverse complement strand
GTGCCCACAACACTGGAGGCCAGCACCGTGGTGTCGGAAAGGGGTGACAGTTTGTCTCCGAAATAGGCCCCGCTGATGATGGCACCGGCTGTCCATCCGTCAGAGAACCCCAGGGCTTTGCCTATTCCCAGCAAGGCGACGCCAACGGTGGCGATGGTGGTCCATGAGGAGCCAATCAACAGGCTGATGAGCGCACAGATAATGCAGGTGCTGACCAAAAACCATTGCGGGGAGAGAATTTGCAGACCGTAATAAATCATCGTGGGCACAATGCCCGACACCATCCATGTGCCTCCGATGGCGCCGATCAGCAGCAGGATGATAATTGATGGGGTGCAACTGGCTACTTTTTTAGTGATTTCTTTTTCCAGATTATCCCATACAAGTCGCTTGCTCAGCCATCCTATAAGGACGCAGACTCCTGAGGAGATAATCAATGATACCTGACTCGCACCATCGAGTGTGGCATTACCGAAAACGGAAATACAGCATATCAGAAGCCCAATGAGTACGATAAAGGGGAAAAATGCAAGCATATCGTTCAAATTTTACGGCAAAAATAATCAATTTGCTCGTAATCTGATGCTTTTTCCCTCATTTTTGTGAATTGCGCACTAATTATCATCATTGTCTTCCGAATCACAAGGATGCGAATCAAAAGGAGAATCAAAGGGACAGGTTTTGAAAGATGAGCAGGAATCAGACAACTGTCTAAACTTTCAGCGGTAGGCTTCAGCACCATAAAGACTCAAAAACGTATCAATTTCCCCGTCCCCTTGATATTTAACTGACAATTTAGTGGAATTATTTCATGGTTCTAATTTTTCATCCTGTCTTCAAGATACTGACGCAGGTCGGTCCAACGGTAATAGGGGAAATGTGCGGTGGACAGAGGAACGGAACTCTCACGCTCATTGTGCAGGATTTTCACGAGGATATCGTTGGCGGCGTTGCGGTAGAACACCAGTTGGATGTTGGCACCCATGGGAGTGACTTTGTAGGAGGAGAAGTGTTTGTACAATTCGCTCAGGTCGGAAGGAATGTCCCTGCATTCGTCCAACTGCATGATGAAGGCTAAAGGAACAATGGTGGCGTCGTGGCCAAAGCGGAGGTCTGCTCCGTGGGCACCACAGTTGATTACGCTGTCGGCCTTGGAAATCATCTCACGTACCAACGGGTAATGCACTTTGTAGCGGGGTGCACAGCCGGGGAGGAGGCCTTCAGAGCGGCACCATCCGATATTGTCCATCTGCCACAGGGCAAACAACTCGTCGCCAGTAAAGACATCCCACAGCGTGACACCCAGTTCAGGCAGTCCCTGCAGGTCGGTGGTAATATTGAAGAGTGCCCGCATGAGTTGCCGCTGCTGACTATGGTGCAGGTGAGAACCCTTGTTGGCAAACAGGGTGGACATGAGCCGGTCGGCACTGTAGAGTTGGCTTTCAAACTCCGAGGCCTGCTTCTCATAGAGTGTGTCTTGGCGGACTGTCGGTATCTGTTTTCTGTCGGCGATAATCCAGGGCATATAGCGCTGGCTTGTCTCCATAAAAATGTCCGTCGACGGCGATAGCGCTTTCAGGCTCATGCAGAAGTTGGCCATACTGACAATACACCGCTGCGACGTCGACGAGACAGCGTGAACATGGGCTCCTGCCCCGAAAGCATCGGTGCAGCGGGCGTACATTCTCGCGGAAATTCCCTGATGTTGTTCGCCACCCAACCGTGTCAGGTCGCCGTCACGCTGAACAGCATCGATACTGGCCACTTTTACGCGGCTGAGCACCTCTTTGCCAAAGTCAGTGAGAATGCCCATAGAGTCGGCTTTGGACAGATATCTCAGTGCCCGTTCGTAATACTTGTAAGAGAGCATGTATCTGGACCCGTGACGGCCATAGTGGCTGACGTAGAAGGGTGCATAGCCGGCCGGTGGCTCAGTCATGGGAGTCACCGGCGGCGTGTAGGCGTAGTACGTGCCACCTGTCTGTCTGATGTCCTGCAGCACTTCCGACTTGACTGTTAGTCGAGTCTGCTCACGCTCGGCAGAACTGATGCGAGCATCTTTCTGCTCTTGCACAATCGCAGACTTGTCTGTCTGTGCGCTGACTGTCAGACAGGGACAGAGCAGCAGTAATAGCAGTATTTTCTTCATGGACTAACCAACAGGGTATTGATTAATAACCGGGATTTTGGTCTGCGTCGGAAATAGCATTGTTGGAGTTGATTTCCAACGTTGGGAATGGCAGCAGCATTGCACGGCGGGCCATCTCCATGGTACAGACAAAATAGTCCTCCTTATACTTTGTCGACGATGGGTTGGGGCAGTTGGCCGGATGGGCATTGTGTGCCTTCCAGTACTCCAGCATGAACTCTGGACCGCGGCGGCGCATATCGAAGTATTCGGTCTCCTCGCCCAACAGTTCAAAGAAGCGTTCGTACATGATGCGGTGGCGGAACTCCTCCTTGGTCATGCCGCTCCAGTCGGCAGGCTCGGCAGCCGCAGGCTCGGCACTGTTACGTGCACGTGCCAGTACCTCGTTGACATACTGGTAGGCTTCCTCCGGCCCGCTCACCTCATTGGTGGCTTCGGCAAGCATCAGGAGCACATCGGCGTAGCGCAGATAGATGAAGTTCTGACAGGTGTACTGTGCCACATAGCGTGTGTCGAGGAATTTCTTGAGATAGGGCCACATGCGCGAACTGCCACTTGAACTGGTGTAGGCAGGATAGATTTTCACGGTTTCGGTACCACCGTTCTTGGTGTAACTGTTGTAGATGATGCCTTCCTCGATACGCGGGTCGCCGGGATACTGTTCACGCCAGGTGTCGAAGATATACTTTGAGGGACGATAGCGCCCGTAGGGGTTGCTGGACGCATTGGGTGTGAAGTCGCTGACATCTGGTGCTATACCCTGTGTCCAGGTACTGCCGTTGATGTCGGAGAACTGGATTTCGATAATGGATTCAGCCGTATTGCGGTTCTGCGGGTTATACAGCGTCTGCAGGGGTACCAATTGGTAGTGGCCGTACACCATCTTGGCCTCGTCGATACACTTCTGCCAATAGGGTGAGCCTTCTTCACCATTGGCCAGTGTGATATACACTTTGGCCAGCAGCGCATGTGCGGCATAGCGGTTGGGGCGTCCTTCGGTGGGGTTCACCTCGGGCAGCAGTTCAGCGGCCTCTTCCAAATCGGAGATAATCACTTGATAGACCTCTTCGACGGAAGAGCGCGGCATGTCGAGATTGGTGCTGGTGATGGGAGTGAGCCTCAGCGGCAGTCCTCCGAAGGCGCGCACGAGGTTGAAGTAGACCATACCTCTCAAGAAATGGGCCTCACCCTTGGCACGGGTCTTGAGCATCTCGGATGCTCCGCTGCCGTCGATTTTGTCAAGCAGGTCGTTGCAGTCGGCGATAACCGTATAACTCGACTTGAAATGACGGCCAATGTATTTATTGTCGGGTTCTGTCCTCTGTGCCTTCGAATCGTTGTACGAAGAACTGGTGTTGTTCATCGTCCCACCGGCGGTACAGAAGATGGTGTGATAGTCGGATTGGAACACGTTGTAACTGATCAGACCGTGGTAGCATCCTGTAAGAGCAGCCTCAACACCCTGGTCGTTGGCATAGATGACGCTAGCGGAAGGGAAAGAGTCGGTTTCTTCTTCCAGAATGGAATTGCACGAGGTAAACGATACAGCGCCAAGCAGTCCTAACGAATATATGATTGTCTTTTTCATTGTCGTATTGTTTATTGAAGTTTTGTGTTTAGAAAGTAACATTCAGCGTGCAGCTATACGAGCGTGTGATAGGTGCGCTTCCGTAGTCGATACCTATACGTTTGGGATCGTTGGAGAAACTGTTGATGTCGGGGTTGTAGCCTGTATAGTTGGTGATGGTAAATAGGTTGCGTCCGGTCAGTGTCAGTTGAAGGCCGTTGATAGCCCTGATTCTCTTCAAAGGTACGTTCCATGTCAGGCTCAGACTACCCAGCCGGAGGAAACTTCCATCCTCTACCATGCGGTCGGTCAACTCGCTCAGTGGTACACCGATTCGTGGATAGGTGGTGCTGGGCTGTTCAGGGCGCCAGGCTTGGTTGTATGCTTCTTTCAGGATGTTGTAGTCATAATAGGTGTTGGTGTTGTCGAGTTTGTTGGCGTTCACCACCTCGTTGCCTACAGAACCGTGGAATTGGGCTGTAAGAGTAAAAGCCTTATAGGTGAGTGAGGTGTTGAAACCGAAGTTGAAATCGGGATTGGGGTCGCCCAGGATGACGCGGTCTTCGGTGGTAATGGTGCCATCGCCATTGGTGTCGATGTAGGCGATATCTCCAGCTTTCAGTTCGTTGCCGTTGTATTTTAGTCCGTTGGCTTCCTCGTCGCTTTGGAAGATGCCGTTGGTCTTGTAACCCCAGAACAGACCGATGGGTTTGCCCTTGATGAAGATGTTGACGGGGAATGCGGCTGAAGCGTAGTACGACAAGTTGGTTCCGTAGTAGGCTTCATAGACTTCGGTGCCATATTTCGTTTCCGGCAGTCCGAGGTCGGTGATGCGGTTCTTGTTGTGCGACAGGTTGGCGCTGATGGTCCATGTCAAGTCTTTGGTGCTCACGGGAACAGCATACAGTGATGCTTCGATACCGTTGTTCTGAATCGAACCGCAGTTGACGTAGATGGAACTGTAGCCTGTCGAAACGGCTGTGTTCATCGACTGCAGGATGTCGTTGGTTTCCTTGTGGTATACGTCGATGCTGAATGTCAGCCGATTTTTGAAAACACCGAAGTCCAGTCCGGCGTTCACCTGTGTGGTGGCCTCCCATTTCAAGTCGGGGTTGGCTATCTTGCTGGGATGCAATCCTACGGTGTTTTGTCCTGAACCAGTGGAGTATTCCACATTGCCGTAGGTGTTCTGTGTGGCATAGGCCGATATACTCTGGTTACCTGTCATACCCCAACCGAGGCGCATTTTCAGGTTGCTGAGCCATCTGCTGTCTTTCAGGAAATTCTCCTGGTTGATGCGCCAGGCCAGTGCCACAGAGGGGAAGAAACTGTAGCGGTTGCCCTTTTGGAATTTGCTTGAACCGTCGAGACGTCCGGTGACGGTTGCCAGATAGCGGTCCAGATAGTTGTAGTTGACACGAATTAGCGACGAGACGGTGGTCTCGTTGGTCAGCGAATGGGTATTGGTATAGGTCTTGTTGGCATAGGCCATACCGTTGACACCTAAACTCATGATGGAGAAGTCCTCGCCGAGCATGCCGTAGCGGTTGGCATCGCGGCGCTCGTAGGTCACACCGGCAGTTCCTGAAAGGTGGTGGGCCTCATTGAAACTATAGTCGTAGTAGAACAAGGCTTCTAGACCTTTCTTCTGACTTTTCAGTTCGCTGTAGCCCAACTGTCCGTTCACTTTCATACCGGTATAGACACCTGTGCTGTACCAGCGCGAGCGGTTTTTGTCGCGGATGTCGTAAGAACCCATCAGGTGGAAGGTCAGTCCCTTGACGATTCTGTAGTCGAAAGCGACGGAGGCCATGGTTCTGTACTCTTCAGAGAGATCCTCGTAGTCGGTCAGCCAGTTGGTCGGTTTCAGTTGCAGACCGGTGTCATTGTCGTCCTCAGGGTCTACGTCGGCAAACGGCTTTGCCAAGATGGCATGACGGGTGAGACTGGTGCGCTGGTTACCCTGTCCGTCGGTTCCTGTGGTCATGTCGTTGACACGGCGCATCAGGCTGAATGTACCTTTTAGGGAGAGTGCTTTACTGAGTTTGTATTTATAGTTGACACGGAGGTCGGCTTGTGTGAGTCCTGTGTTGCGGATGATGCCCTTGTTGTCGAGATAGCCTCCGGCCACATAGTAGTTGGCTTTGTCGTTGCCACCGTTCACCGACAGGCGGTAGGACTGCGTCGTCGATGTATGGAACAATTCGTCCTGCCAGTCGCGGTTGACGGGGTGGAAGTCGGCATTGTAATAGTCGGCATCCTTTTCATTTCTATAGGCGATATACTCTTCTGCGTTGAGCACGCTGATGTGCTTGCTGGCATTGTCGAGTGAAAGACCTGCCGAGAGGTTTACCTTGGCTCTGCCGCTCTTGCCTTCCTTAGTGGTGATGAGTACCACACCATTGGATGCGCGGCTACCATAAATGGCTGTGGCCGATGCGTCCTTGAGCACTTCGATTCTCTCGATGTCCTGAGGGTTGACACCGGTCAGACCGCTTTGTGTAGTCTGAACAGGGTCGCTGCCCGTACCACCACCGCTGTTGGCATTGCCTACGTCCTCGGTGGCATCGTTCATGATGATACCGTCGATGACATACAGAGGTTCCTTGTTCCCATTCAGTGTGGAGGTACCACGGATACGGACGTTGACAAGACCGCCCAGTTGAGCATCGCCTGAGTTGACATACACACCCGGTGCGTTGCCCTGGAGCAAGTGGTCGATGCCGCTGTCGTAAACAGCCTTGTCCTGGTCTACCATGACTGAAGCGACAGAACCTGTCAGGTCGCTTTTCCTCATTTGTCCGTAGCCAACGACTACAACCTCATCGAGGCTGTTGGCGTCTTCCCTCAGTTGGATGTTGATTTGTTTTTTGCTGCCTACCTTGATGGTCTGCGTCAGATAGCCGAGGTAACTGACCTGAATGGTACTGCCGGCCGGTACGTAAATCTCGTAGCGGCCATCAGTGTCAGTGATTGTTCCGTTGTTGGAACCTTTGACAACCACGCTGGCGCCAATGACGCTCTCGCCATTCTGGTCGGTAATGACACCGGTCACCTTTTGTTTGGAGACTTTGTCGTCTGGTTTCTCCTGTTTTCCCTGCTTCTCCTGCTTTTCATGCTTCTTAGGTACGATGACAATCTGGTTGCCCTTAACCTCGAAGGTGTAGTCGGTGTCTTTAAGCAGTTCTTCCATCACTTGTGGCACTGTCGTGTTTTTTTGATTGAGTGTCACCTTCTTCTTGACGTTCAGCTTCGATGAGTTGTAAGCAATCTTGTAGTTGCTCACTGACTCAATTTTCTCGAAGGCTTTCTTTAAGGTTACTTGTTCGTTGTTGAACGAAACTTTTTGAGCCTGAAGAGAAAGGCTCCCTGCTATCAGCATCATAGCAGTAATCCTTAGAATACGGTTTCTTCTTTTTTTCATCATAATTGATGGTTAGTAAGTAATGAATAGTTAAATGATTCAGTTGATTCTACACTAAGGACAAGGAAAACATGTAGTGCACCCAATCGGGGTGTGTTAAAAAATGTGAATCATTTAATATAGATATCGTTGCCGTCTATTTCGTAGTTCAGTGCTGG
>CACXDY010000179.1 GCA_902766505.1 uncultured Prevotellaceae bacterium | reverse complement strand
TGTCTGACGAACTGTGACTATTGCTGTTTCTTAACATAAATCATAAAAAATTATCCATGACTTCAAAAAAAAGAAATAATATTTGGACGTGATACCAAAATGTCCTAACTTTGCATTTCGTAAGACTAAAAGAATGAAAGAAAGGCATGCCCAAAAGATGATATGAATGCATCAGAAAAATACCTTTTCACTATCATCAATTAAATGTTTTTTTTTTTTTTTTTTTCAATAATAAAAGAAAATAATAAAATTAAATAATAGCGTGTATATGAACAAGAAAACTTATCTTGCACCTGATTTTCAGGAGGTACGTATCACTTTGACACAGATGGTTTGTGCATCAACCAAAGAAGTTAAGAGAGTCGATGGTAACGCCGGACTTAATTATGGCGGTGGCGGCAGGGGCCCTGCTCGTTCTAACGAACGTCAAAACGACGCCGAGTGGGGAAACCTCTGGTAAATCTCTGATTCGCAAATCATGTAGTGATAAAACAACCACCCTCATCCAGCATGAGGGTGGTTGTTTTTCTATCATATATATCCAGAAATACTAGCAGCTAAATCTCAGCCTCAAGGGCATAGTATTGGTAATCCTGGAGAATGGTGTTGAGGAAAGCCTCGTCGGTCTGTGCCACTTCCTTGATGGCGAATGAGGCACGGATTTTCCCCGCCAGCTCGTTGATGCGGGTGGGGCGAGACTCGTCCTTGAGCGCCAGCACACGGCTGATGAGCTCCGACTGGGCCATGGTCAGTTAGTCGGCCTGGGGGTAGGTCGGTTTGTAATCCTTGGTGAGGTAATCGTACTCATCAAGGTTGACCCTGTAATTCTTGTATTTACCCTCCTTCACAACCATCGTCCCTGCTGCAAGGTCACCAATGCGCTGGTTTCGCTTGGTGATGGCTACGAAAAGCACACCTAAATAGCAAATCATAGGTCCGTCGGGGATGATAAGCAACCAGCGCAACAGGTAGGCGCCTAAGCTCGGAGTCGAACCGTCGGCCATCACCACACGCGTCTTCATCACCATCTTGCCAAGAGTCCTGCCTCCATTGAACACCTCCATGTAAAGCGGATAGAACAGCACGGGAGACACCCAAAGGAGAAACTCCACGAAAGAGTGCACGCTCAGGTTCAACTTCGTGAAAAGTTGAACCACGCCGACGGCATAACAAAAGCACACACCATAATCTATCAAAACCGCGAAAATGCGGTCGCTGATGCTTGCTGGCGTCTGCTCAATGCGGACAAAACCGCCTGTGACGATTGTTGAATTGGCCATATGAGGTATTGGATGAATCTAATAGCGGTGATGCCATATATTTTCACCATTTATTTTGCAAAATTAAACGATAATGCGTAAGTTTGCAAAATATTTCGCCGAAAAAGCGTTTCATAGTGACAATTTGAACATGAAACGGAAGAACTGGAAACAGAAACATGAAAGAGATAGTCTTCATCAGAAAGAACATTGACAAGTGGAAGGAGATTGAGAAGTCGGCCGACAGCCCCGACAGCATCAGTCCTGACGAGATGGCCAACAACTACACGGAGTTGATGGCAGATTTGTCCTTTGCTCAAACCCACTATCCCGAATCCAAAATCACACAGTACCTCAATGTACTAGCCTCATCGGTCCACAACAACATCTACCGCAACAAAAGAGAAAAATGGTCGCGCATCAAGACTTTCTTCACCGAAGAGATGCCACGGACTATGTACGAATCCAGACCTGAACTGCTGGCTTCTTTCATCATCTTTGCCGTCAGTGTGGCCATCGGAATCATCTCCACCGTCGGAAACCCTGACTTCCCACGGGCCATACTGGGCGACTATTATGTGGACATGACGCTCAACAACATCGAGAACGGAGTGCCTATGGATGTGTATAACTCCCAAGAACAGGCTCCGATGTTCGTGTCTATCGGCTTCAACAACATCTGGGTCGATATCCTTACTTTCGTCATGGGACTGTTCACGGCTATGGGCACTGGCATCATCATCTTCATCAACGGGGTGATGGTCGGTTGTTTCGCCACCTTCTTCGCACAGCACAACCTGTTCCTCCAATCGTCCCTCTCCATCTGGATGCATGGCACACTCGAGATGTCCGCCATGGTGGTGGTCGGAGCGGCTGGAATCATCCTTGGCAATGGATGGCTGTTCCCCGGCACCTTCTCACGTGCGCGTTCTTTTAGAATGGCAGCAAAACGTGGACTCAAAATCATCATCTGCGTTTTCCCCATTACAATCACAGCCGCTTACATCGAGAGT
>CACXDY010000178.1 GCA_902766505.1 uncultured Prevotellaceae bacterium | reverse complement strand
TTGCCTCCGACCTTTTCACAGGCTTCCCCACCTGGAAGGCCTGCGACTATCATGCGAAGTCCGGGCTACCTGTTTATCGCTATCACTATATGCACCCCCGTCCTCAGGTGTCGGCAAAAATGGGTGACAAGGTAGCTGCCCTAGCCGGAGGTGTGCGTGAGAAGACAAAGGAAGAAAAGAAGTCCGAGGCTCAGCAACCAGAGATTGCTCCTGGAGCCGTCCACTCAGCAGATATCGAATATGCCATGGGAACCCTCGGCACCAATGAGTATTACGATTGGAATGAAGATGACTATGCCATTTCAAAACTCTTCCTCACCTATTATGCCAATTTCTGCAAGACGGGCAATCCCAATGGCAAAGGCTTACCTCAATGGACAGCCATCACCAAGGACAATCTCGATGCTGCTCCTGTCATGAAAATTGACGTGGAATCCAAGGTCATCGCCTCCCCAGAAAAGGAGAATGCCTATCGCACACTCGAAAAATTCTACAGAAGCAAGAAATAGGGCCATGAAACAATTCCAATAAGTTGTCAATTTGGGATTGCTGCCCCATTGTAAGAATATTTATCATTTATGCGACCAATCTGGGGATAACATTTACGATAAAGGGCGGCAGTTCAGGAAAAAGAGTTTGTTAAATAATTTAAACTCACACATTTACTCTAAAAGAGGAAAAACAAAGATTTTCTTTGGCTTTTCCTCTTTTCTTCGTAATTTTGCAACTGATTTTGGTGATACAGGGTGTTCCACCCATGTATAGAGGGAATCAGGTGAAAATCCTGAGCAGTACCCGCTACTGTCATCTCCATTATGAAAAGTCTAACAAAGCCACTGAGTGATTTGGGAAGGCAGACTTTTCGGAGAGAGCCAGGAAACCTGCCATATCATTAGGAAAACGAAACAAATGCCTCGGGAATAAGGCTGAGTTGAGTGATTTCTTTCAATTTTATATGATAAGAAGACTATTATTGTTAATGGTCTGTCTGTCATGTTTGTCCGGCTTTTCTCAGTCAGTCAAAGAGAAGGGCAGTCTGTCGAAAGACACCATCACTTTGGACAACGTGACAGTGACAGGCAAGTCCAAGACACAACGTCTGAGAGAAGGAGCCTTGGCCGTGAATGCCATTGACATCCGCTCGTTCATCAGTTCACTGACCAACCTCAACAGCGTCGTCGACCGTACCGTTGGGGTGAAGGTTCGTGAGGAAGGCGGTGTAGGCTCTGACTTCGACATCAGCATCAATGGGATGTCGGGAAATGCTGTACGCTATTTCCTCGATGGAATACCCCTCGACACAAAAGGGTCAGGAGTGACACTCGCCAATCTTCCCATCAGCATGATCGACCATGTGGAAATATACAAAGGTGTTGTGCCTACCTGGCTTAGCAGCGATGCTTTAGGGGGAGCCGTGAATATTGTGACCAACCGCAAACGCACCAATTATCTTGACCTCTCCTACGGCATCGGCTCTTTCCACACTCACAAAGCCGACCTCACTGGGCAATATGTGCTGGGCAACGGACTTACCTTGCGCCCCACTTTGGGTGTCAACTATTCCAAAAACGATTACATGATGAAAGGCGTGGAGGTTTGGGACGAAGCAAGCCGCAAGTATCTTCCTCAAAACCGCCGCCGCTTCCACGACGGCTATTTCTCTTTGCTCGGACAGATGGAAGTGGGGGTAACAGACAAGAAATGGACTGATGCCTTTTTCGTCAACGCATCCTACAACCGCATAGAGAAAGACGTGCAGACAGGTCAGATTCAGACGAAAGTCGTGGGTATGGCCGACCGCCAGACCGATGCATGGAGTGTGGGTGCCAATTACCAAAAACACCGGTTCTTCCTTGACGGCTTGAGTGTCAACTTCTCTTTCTCCCAGACATGGGACCACTCTTTGACAACAGACTCTGCATACAAGAAATACGACTGGAACGGGAACTATATCGCCAGTTCCCGCAATGAGATAACAGGACGGGGACGCAGCATGCGCCATTTCAAGCGACCGCTCACCATCGCCCGTGCAGACTTGAACTACCGCATCAGCGACCACCATCTGTTGAACATCAGTTATGCCCTCAACCGGACAGGCAACAACCGGTGGGATGAAATCGACCAGTCGTTTACACCTGCCAACGACATTCTCGCCAAGCACATTTTTGGTTTGGCATACAACCAGTCGCTTTTCAATGGCAGGATGAACAACACCTTCTTCCTCAAAGAATATATCAACCATCTCGACATCAAGCAAACAGACATTCCCACTGTGACAGGCAGCAGGGACGTATATGGCAAATCGACCAAGAGCAATTTCGGCGGAGGTGTAGCACTCCGTTATGAATTCATAGAGCCACTGGCGGTGAAAGCCAGTTATGAGCATAGCGTCAGGTTGCCGCTTGCCCGTGAACTCTTAGGCAATGGCACAACCATCTATGCCAATGTCGCCCTGCAGCCTGAGCAAAGCGACAATGTCAATCTGGGATTTTTTGGCACCTACAAGGAAAACGGGCATATTTTGAGCTATGAACTGAACGGCTTTCTCAGGAATGTGGACAACTACATACAGCCACAAGTTTCTGAGAAAGAGGGAATGATGCAATATGTGAATGTGCCCGCCGTCCACATCAAAGGCCTGGAGGGCGAGGTCCGCTATGACTGGAGGCAACGGCTGCAACTGACCGGCAACCTCAGCTGGCAGGATGCACGCGACCAGCAGAAGTACAAAAGCGACGGCAAACCCTCGGTGACCTACAACAACCACGTTCCCAACCGCCCCTGGTTGTTTGCATCGGCAGAAGCACACTATCATTTCCGCAGTCTTTGCACCCGGGATGATCATCTGCTTATCGGAGTGGACTACCAATGGGTACACTGGTTCTACCTTTCCTGGGAGGGCTACGGCGCTTTGGACACCAAGGCCAGGATTCCAGAAAAAAACGTCATGGGCGCCAGCCTCACTTATTCGTGGAAAAAAGAGCGATACAACGTTTCTCTTGAATGCACCAATATCTTTGATGCCACGACCTACGACAACTACAAACTCCAAAAACCTGGACGTGCTTTCTTTGCAAAATTCAGACTTTTATTACAATAACAATTAAAACCAACAAAAACAATGAAAAGACTCCATTTCTTTTTCATGGCGCTGGTAGCGCTGATGACCATGACGACGTTCACCGCCTGTCATGACGATGATGATGATAAGAAAAACAATCCCGTCGAGGAAATCACACCGTATCATTTCGACCTGGTGGTCACCGTGGGCAAACAAGGTGGTATGGGACGCGATGTCACCACTATCATGCAGACCCGTGACTCACTGAACGCAGGTGATGTAGTAGACTTCAAGAATGCCGGTTCCGAAATCAATGCCGACTATTCCATGGAAGCCATCACAAAAGGCAAATACTACTATCAGGTGCCTGTCTCTGCCGACCGTTTCGTGAAACTGCAGTTTGTCAACAATAGAATGCAGGTGGTACAGGCACAGCCTTTCAAGGCCAACACCTACAATTGCCGCCAGTATTGCCATGCATGGCTCGATGACAACACGCTCCTCATCATGGCGGCCAATGGCGACAAGAATGCCATCATCTGGACCAAACTCAACACAGAAGACATGAGCATTCTGGCTGAAGGCACTTTGGACCTCAAAGTGGCCGATGGATGGGAGACATTCACGACCAGTGGCATCGTGGCTTACCGCCAGAGCGACAACAAACTGTTCTACTTCTATTACAACAAGAAAGGCAGTGGAAGAAAAGCCACCAATGAAAGTCACTTCCATATAGCCGTCATCAATGCCTCTACCATGGCATTGGAACAAGACATCATCAACACGGAAGCTAATGAGATGGCAGGTTCTGCATACGGAGAACTGTTGCAGCAAACCACGTTCTTCGACGAGAACGAAAACTTGTATCTTGTAGCATTCAACGACACCGACCTGGGCGAAGAGGGCAGGCTGCTGCGCATCAGCAAAGGCAAGTTCAATTTCGATGCCGGATATAATGGATTTGCCAATTCCGACGGCAAATTGCTCACCGTCCAGTATCTCGGCAATGGAAAGGTGTTTGCCTATTCCCGTAACGACGCCCTCACCGAGGACGACGGCAAGGGTGGTACAAGGGCTGCCAACCAGATTGACAGTTACAGCCACTACTACAGCGTCATTGACCTCAATGCCAATACCCGCACCCGCATGAAGTTCAATGGCACCGATATCGACTACAGCAGCGGCCGTTTCTCACAACGTTCAGCATTCGACAAGAACACCAACAAAGTGTACTTTGGAGTCAACACACTCTCCGCACGTCCCTGTGTCTACGCCTATGACGTGAATAGAGGTACCGTGAGCAAGGGTGTTGAGATTGTCGAAGGCTACTACTTCGAGCAGATACGTATCCTTGAAGGCGACAAGCAAATCAAAGCCACCAAATGAGAACCTTCATCACTATACTGATTGCCATCCTGGGCCTGCAAATTCAGGCCCAGGATGTTATTTCTGAAAGAACAGCCATTCTGATGGTTCACTTCGGCACCACCTATGATGCCACAAGACAAAAGACCATTGAGGCCATCAACGAGAAAGCCCGACAAACATTCAAAGGGCTCGAGGTGCGCGACTGCTACAGCTCACGAATCGTCACCAAGCGGCTGAAATCGCGCGGAATCACCAAAGACTCCCCTGTGGAAGCCCTTTTCCGGCTGCGTGCTGACGGCTTTACAAAACTGATTATCCAGCCTACTTACATCGTAGATGGTGTGGAAATGGACCTGCTAAGACGCGAAGTGGAACAACTTCGTCCTTTTTTCAGCAGCATCAGCATCGGCACCCCATTACTCTACGACGTGGAGGACGCCAAACGGGTGGCCGACATACTGGTCAAACGCCATCCGGCCAACAAGAAAAAACGGGAACATATACTCTTGGTGGGGCATGGGACGCCGACACCCGCCACGGCTCTGTATTCCGAGATTGACTATATACTGAAAACTTCGGGCAACGACAACTATCATGTGGCAACCATCGAGGGCTATCCCGCACAGGAGGATGCCATCCGTCTTATCAAAGGCGGCAAAGGCAGGCAAGTCACACTCGTCCCGTTCCTGTTCGTTGCAGGCGACCATGCCTCCAACGACATCTCCAAGGACTGGAAGGAGGCTTTGGAGCAAGAAGGTCTGCAGGTAAAACTGCAAATCGAAGGTCTGGGTGAAATTCCCGAAATCCAGGACATCTATATCGAGCATATAAAAAAACAAACCGAAGCTAAATGAAATTCCGAAAGCTGCTTCTTCTGATTTTCTCCATCTTGGTCATCGGCATATTGAGCCATGCCGCATGGAATCGTTGGTTGACCGACACACGCATCCTGGTTGTCAATGCACTGGAGGCACAGCAGGCCGACTTCGTCCTCAACAACGACAGCCGCCACATCGAGGTGGTTTGCCAAGATGCCGAAGAGATGCACGACATCGACGACTATGATGCCATCATCGTCTATGCACGCCGCATTTTCCTATCAGACGAACAGATGGCGGAAATCAAAAAAGCGGCAGAACACGGAATTCCCATCTTCACCAAGACCTTGCGCTCCAGCGATTTCGTCGAGAATCACAATCTCACCAACGAACAGATAGCCATGCTGCAGCGCTACTTCGACAACGACAACCGCCAAAACTACCGGAATGGACTTCGGTATCTGCGCCACATTGCCACACCCCATCGATGGGGAGACCAGAAGGTGGAAGAACCCGTGGAGGTGCCGTCGAACATGTATTACCATAGGGAATATGGCCGGTATTTCAAGACGCCCAACGAACTGACCGACTATCTCAAAGAGAAAAAATTGTATCATGAAGATGGTCCTCGATTAGCTTTCCTCTCTGGAATATCTTTCCCCATGGAAGGCAACAGGCAACATGTCGACACGTTGATTTCCATGCTTACCCAGAGAGGCATGAATGTATATCCAATGGTGGCTATGGGTAAGAAACGGGACAAGATGCTCCGCGACCTCTCACCCGATGCCATCATCTACATGCCGATGGGAAGAATCGGCAACGACACGCTTCTGCAATGGGTCAACGAGCGTAACATACCGCTCTTTTGTCCCTACCCGCTCTCTGTCAGTCACGACGAATGGATGGATGCAAAAGTGCCCATGACAAGTGGTTCGAAGAATGCGCGTATCGTCCTTCCCGAGATTGATGGCGGGATGGCTCCTTTCTGCATAGGCACGCAAAATATGGACCGAAAGGGATTTTTCAAGCACTCTGCAGAAGTGGAACGCTGCCAAATGTTTGTCGACCACGTTTGCCGCTATCTATCACTGCGCACCAAACCCAATAGTGAGAAACGTATAGCTATAGGCTATTTCAGACGTCCTGGCAAGGATGCCTTGCTGGCAAGCGGCATGGAGGTGATTCCATCGATGTACAACCTGCTGAAGAGACTACAAAAAGAAGGCTATCGTGTCGATGGTCTGCCCGGCACCCTCGAAGCCTTTACCAAACAAGTAAAGACAGAAGGCATCATTCTCGGTTCGTATGCCAGTCAAGCACAGCAGGAATACATGCTCAAGGGACATCCGCTCTGGATCAGCAAATCACAGTATGAGGAATGGGCCAGAGAAGTGATTGCTCCGGAAAAATACGCGGAAGTGACGGCCCACTACGGAGAAGCGCCCGGCAGGTTGCTCGTTCATGGCGACAGCATCGCCGTGGCTTGTCTGAGATATGGAAACATCCTGTTGTTCCCACAACCCAGACCAGCTTTGGGAGACGATGATTTCAAACTCACACATGGTGTGGACGTTCCTCCACCTCACAGTTACCTGGCTCCATACCTGTATGTGCAAAAGGGGTTCCAAGCTGATGCTCTCATCCATTTCGGCACACACGGGAATCTGGAGTTTACTCCTGGTCGTGATGCTGGAATGAGAAAGCAGGACTGGAGCAACCAACTTGTCGGAGCCATTCCCCATTTCTACTATTATACAACGGGAAACATAGGCGAGGCTATCATCGCCAAACGGCGCAGCCATGCCATCCTGCTCACCTACCTCACTCCACCCTACACGGAAAGCGGAATGCGCCAAAAATATGCCTCACTACTCAAAGATGTTCATAAAGCAGTGGAAACAGGAGGCAACAACACAGCATTGGCGACCGATATCAAGAAACGAATCATCAAAGAAGGACTGCACAGAAGTCTTTCGCTCGACAGCATACCCACAAAACCTTGTACGCTGGAGGAACTGCAACGGATAGACGCTCATTTGGAGGAACTGTCGAATGAAAACATGCAAGGTGCCTATTACACTTTAGGACAGCCCTACACAGACTATCAACTCCAACAGACCATTCTGGCCATGAATGCCGAACCCCTTGCATTCGACATGGCAAAGAAAGACCAGCAGCAAAGACGCATAT
>CACXDY010000177.1 GCA_902766505.1 uncultured Prevotellaceae bacterium | reverse complement strand
CAAATGCACCTCAGACAATCCTAAGTAATTCTGCCACAATGTAAGACCGCTGGCTCCTGCCACAATGGCTCCGGCATCGAGATAATTGGTGAGTGACACGGCAATCGTGCTTCTCAGACTTCCTTTACTATTCGACATAGTTTTTTCCTTTTGAGGTTATCGCTTTGAAGTCACTTCTTTCTCGTAACGCTGAATGGCTGGGATAAACTCTTCGCCTACTGGTACGTTATTCTTAAGATTGAAATAATCGAAGACTGCGCCAAACGGCAATGACTTAGCCTCCTCCATAAGAGCAAGACGCTCGAAATATTGTCCGTTGTCTTCATACTCACGAAGAAGATTGAAGGGTTCGAGAAGTGCTTGCAGTATGCATTTCTGAGTGGCACGGGTTCCTATGATATAGGCACCTATACGGTTGATGGAAGCATCGAAATAATCAAGCCCGACATGAGCACGGTGTAGTCCATCTGCACGAACCAATTCTTTGAAGAGGTCAAGTGTCTGGTCGTTCATGATTGTTACATGGTCGGAATCCCAACGCACGGGACGGCTTACATGAAGCATCAACTCCGGCACATACATGAGAAGTGTGGAGACGAAGTCTGACACGTTCTCCGTCTGCTCGTAATGACCGGTATCAAGTGTATACATCTGCTTACGTGTTGCGCAATAGGCAGTGTAGAAGTCATGCGAGCCTACTGTATAACTCTCTAAACCGATACCGAAAAGCTTTGCCTCAAAACAAGCCTTCATTCCGGGGAGGTCCTCCTCCATAATCTCATCAAGAGAGGCGGCAAGAATCTCACGGTATTTCTTACGATTTACAGTAAGGTCTTTAGAACCGTCATGGACCCATATATTCATGATGCATGGATCACCCTGTGCCTTGCCCATAGCATCTGCGATGCGACGGCATCGTTTGGTATGCTCTATCCAGAAGTCACGGATACCCTTATCTGGGTTGGAGAGTGTGAGGTCACCGCTTTTAGGATGAGAAAAAGAAGTAGAGTTGAAATCAAGTTTCATATTGTTCTCACGGGCCCACTCTATCCAACTCTGGAAGTGTTTCACTTCTACTTCATCGCGGTCGACAAATTTGCCACCGAAATCACCATATATTTCATGGAGGTTGAGACGATGGTTACCGGCAAGCAACGTTTTCACAAACTCTATATCCTGACGTACCTCATCTATATTACGTGCACGGCCAGGATAGTTGCCTGTTGTTTGTATTCCTCCTGAGAGGGCATCGTTACGCTCAAAACCTACGACGTCATCTGTTTGCCAACAATGCAATGAAATCTGTTGCTTTTCCAGTTCAGCGATGGCTTTGTCAGTGTCAATTCCTAATGCGGCATAACGCTCTTTTGCTAACGCATAGGCTTTTTCAATCAGTTCTGCTTTCATTTGTTTTTGAATTTAATTGTTTTATGATTTGTTATTTCTTCTTTCTATAATGTTGAGATAAAGTTTGAAAGCCTCGTCCCACATTTCTTTATCTTGTGGAATGAATTTTTTCATCTCGATACTATTGCTGATAATTTTGCGCATTTCCCAAATATCACCTACAGCCCCAGAAGCTTTGGCTTGTAGCATAATATTCCCCAAGGCTGTGCATTCCTGAGGGCCGGCAAACACTTCTATGCCCGTAGAATTGGCAGTGAATTGGTCAAGATACTCATTGAGTGAACCACCACCTATTATATGGAGTGTTGTAATATCAAATTCAGCAAATTCTTTGAGCCAGTTAAAGACTTCCCGATAGCGGAGGGCAAGGCTGTCGAATATACAGCGGCAAATCTCAGCATATCCTTCGGGAACATGCTGATTTGTATAGCGACAATAATCTTGAATAGCTTTTACCATCGAGTTGGGATTGGCAAATATCGTGTCATCAGGGTTGATGATGCTTTGGAAAGGCTTTACCTTCATCGCCTCTGCCTGTAGTTCGGCATGAGACTTGGGAGCATCTGTCCATTCCTTTCGGCATCTTTCATACAACCACATTCCACAGATATTTTTTAGGAATCTTGTAGTTCCGTCAATGCCACCTTCATTGGTGAAATTTAGTTCAAAACTCTTATCATTGATTACTGCATTTCTCGTCTCTATGCCCATGAGGCTCCACGTTCCACTGCTAAGATACGCGAATTTCTCATTTTGGGCAGGAACGGCAGCAACTGCGCTTGCAGTATCGTGGCCGGCAACTGCAATGACAGGAACAGCTCCCAAACCGGTTATCGCCTGCACTTCTTCTGTGAGAGCACCTATCTGTGTGCCTGGTAACACCATGGAACCGAAATGCTCTTTTGTCAAACCTACACTTTGAAGTAATTCATCATCCAACTGTTTTGTTCTTGGGTCAAGCATCTGAGAGGTGGAGGCTATTGTGTATTCACATACCATTTTTCCCGTCAGCATGTAGCTGAGACAATCAGGAACAAACAATACTTTTGAAGAATGGTTCATGGCAGTGTCCTTGTTTTGACGCATTGCATAAAGTTGGAACAAGGAATTGAAATTCATGAATTGAATACCTGTAATATCATAGACTTTCTTTTTGTCCATGCATTGATCGAAGTACTCTTCCATTCTTCCAAATGTATGAGGGTCGCGATATGACCTTGGGTTGCGAAGGATGGCGTTATCCTCTCCAATGAAAACAAAATCGACACCCCATGTATCAATGCCTATGGATGTGATGGGGATTTTGTTTTCTGCCACATACTTCAGACCTTTGATAATTTCAAAGTACAAAGCATAGATGTCCCAATAGAAACGGTTTCCTGTTTGAATGAGATTGTTTTCAAAACGTGTTAATTCATCTAAAATGATTTTTCCACCATCAAGTGTTCCTAATATAGTACGACCACTGGTGGCACCCAAATCAACAGCAAAGTAGTATTTTTTTTCCATGATTTAAAGTTGTTGTTTCAGGCATGTTTCATTACATCAAGATATAAAAACGATGCCAAAAACTATTTTTTGCAAAAATAGAGATTTAATAATCATGAAAACCCAATTATTTGATTTAACAGCTAAAAGATTTGCCAACAAAAAAAATCGGATGTCTCACGACAACCGATTTTCAAAAACAAACTACTTAAAAACTAATCTACTAAAACAAATCAAAAAATAT
>CACXDY010000176.1 GCA_902766505.1 uncultured Prevotellaceae bacterium | reverse complement strand
GCCCATATCTCAATATCCTTTTCATCGACGACCGACCAAGTGTAGGGCATATTTGGCCCGACGAGAAATCCTGCGACGAGATAGCCCAACACAAGCGGTTGTTTGAGCCGTTTGAAAATGATAGAGACTACACCCGCCACACATAGGATTAGAGCAAGGTCTTTGATGAGAACAGGTATTTGTTCGGACATAGCTTCATGCAGATTCTAAAAACCCCGAAAGCACCGCCGCAGCATCGCAAAAACAACAAGGCGGACGAGGCTCCCGGGGGAGATGGTACTCAAGAAAAGATTATTCGTTGTAATGCCCAACCAACTCACAGATTTTCACCACTACCAGCATGGCTTTCTCCATGACCTGAATGGACACGAACTCATAAGGTCCGTGGAAATTGACTCCACCAGCGAAGATGTTGGGACAGGGCAGTCCCTTGAAGGAAAGCTGTGCCCCGTCGGTACCGCCGCGAATCGGCTCCACCTTAGGTGGAACGCCACATTCCTGCATGGCTTGCAGTACGAGGTCGATGACATGCATGTTGGGGTCAATCTTCTCCTTCATGTTGTAATATTGGTCATTGACGTTGATGGTACAGGTACCCTCACCATAACGTTTGTTGATTTCATCGGCGCACTGGGTGATGAAAGCCTTGCGGGCCTCAAACCGCTGCCGGTCATGGTCGCGGATGATGTAGGACAGCGTAGCGTTCTCGATATTCGACTGTATGCCAAGCAAGTGATAGAAACCCTGGTAACCGTCGGTTGTCTCTGGTGTCTCATCGGCAGGCAGCAGGGAGATGAACTCAGCCGCCAATCTGTTGGCATTAATCATTTTCCCTTTGGCATAGCCAGGATGAACACTCACACCCCGCAGGTGCACCTTAGCCGCAGCTGCATTGAAATTCTCGAATTCCAGGTCGCCAAGGTCTCCGCCATCCATGGTATATGCCCACTCGCAGCCGAATTTTGCCACATCGAAATGATGGGCGCCCATGCCAATCTCCTCGTCCGGATTGAAAGCCAAACGGATATCACCGTGTTTGATTTCATTGTGGTCGCGCAGGTAGCACATAGCCTGTACGATTTCGGCAATGCCGGCCTTGTCGTCGGCACCCAGCAGGGTTGTCCCATCCGTCACGATGAGATCCTCGCCGACATGCTGCTTCAATTCAGGAAATTTTGCCGGTGATGACACGATGCCCTCAGAGAGCAGTATATCTCCACCATCATAATCATGCACGATACGCGCCTTGATACCTGCTCCGCTACAGTCGGGGCTGGTGTCGTAATGGGAGATGAACCCGATGGTGGGGACATCATCCTTCATGTTAGCCTTGAGGGTGGCATAGATATATCCTTTCTCATCCATCTCCACATCGGAGAGTCCCTCCGCCTCAAGTTCCTTTTTCAGGTATTCGGCGAAGAGCAGTTGTTTCGGTGTGCTTGGCACCGACTGAGAATCCTCACTCGACTGTGTGTCGAACTTGGTATAGGCTAAGAATCTTTCTATCAGGTTCATGTTGTTGCTGGATTTGGGGTTGACGTTCGGTTATTCCTTTTTTCTGTCGTCGATATTGTCACCCTCTGTGGGTTGCATGTCCTGCTCGAAGTCGGTGATGCCGTTGGTCACAAGGATATTGTACCACTGGAGCAATTTTCTGATATCACTGTCGTGGACACGGTCGCGGTCGAAATCAGGAAGAACTGTTGCGAAATACTCGCGCAACTCAGCGCCCGAAGCCTTGCGGAAGTTAATAGAGCAAGCCTTTCCCTCCTCCTTTTCACGGAGAGCGATGAGCACATTCATCAAAGGCACGTCATCAGCCTCGGTATACATGGCTATGTCGGCCAGACTCGTTACCCGGTCGCTGTTGAATACGGGCATCCGCCTGTGATTCTCATCCACCGATTCCACTATCAGATTGTTCTTTCCTCTCGACACCAGTTTGTAAAGCCCTGGTTTATTGGCTATCGACAAAATTGTCTCTTTCATTTTCTTATTTGATGATTATGTATGTTAGATATTCATGCAAAGGTAGGGAAAAAAAATGACATGTGCAAGACTTGCCGCCAATAAGTATTGTTGGCACTATTGTGAAAGGATCATGTCGACAAGAGCCATTGCGTCGACGACAGAGATGTTGCCATCTCCGTTGATGTCGGCGAGACACTCGTCGATTGTCCCATCCGTATCAAGGATATAGTTGACAATCATCATCACATCGACCACGCTGAAATTGTTGTCCTTGTTGACATCACCTTTCTCGAACACACCGGGTCCATAGTAGCGCAAGACGAAATTGTCGGCAGCCACCCAGTTGGCATCCGTCGACTGGACATAAAGGCCCAATGTATGGTCACCCTTGCTGAGTTCCTTTTCGATGTAGAATATCTCAGGTTTTCCATCCTGCGTGTGACAGGCCACCTGCTCATCGTCCAACCGCAACGAAACGCCGCTGACAGTCAGTCCCGGGTCGTCCTGTCTGACAGCCTCCACCGCGGCCTGCAAAGAATAGAAGCCTTTTGGCAGCTGTAAGGTCTGGGTGATAGACCTGTCGGCGAGTCCCGTTGACGCCACCCAGTACTCAACAAAAGGCGCATTGAAATGGTTGTATTCGGTATTCATGGTTCCCCAACTGCCATTAAGGTTCCATCCATCATACGTCCAATTATCGAATGTCGGATTGGCGATGGGAATCCTGACGGGAGAGCAAACCGACCCATTAGCCCAATATTCCTCCTCCGTTCCGTCGTAAATCAGCGAGATATTGTCTATGGCTATCCAGTTTGCATTGGTGTTTTGAGCCTTCAGTCCATACGTGAGTGTGCCATCGGTCACCTCGACAAGGAAGGAATAGCGTTCGGGGATACCGTCTCCGGTAGCCACCGCCATCTCCTGGTCAGCGGCAAAGAAGGTGACACCAGAGACCTGTGTATTGGCTGCCGCCTGATTGGCGGCAATGATAGATGCCCTGATATAATATTTTCCATTGGGCAGTTCGGTAATGGTCTGCGAAAAACTGGTGTCGCTGAGTTTTCCGCCGTTGGCACTGCTTACCCAGCATTCTGCGAAGGGGAAGTCGACACGTGCCCCATCGGCTGTATTGCTGTAGGGAGCTGCTCCGGCGTTGTAGTTGATGACCATGCCGTTGTTGGTCCAGTCTTTCAAGCTTCCTGTACAGAGATAAGGAGCCATGGCTGTAGTGATATCATAGCCATCGGCCTCAGCAGCAGGATCCTGATTTTCCGTACTGCCACCATAATAATAGAGTCGGAAATTGTCGAAAATTGTCCAGTCGGCCGACACATAAGAAGCGCCTCTGATGCCAAAGCGGAGTGACTGGTTATTGCTTTCGAGGGTCGTCTCCACCATATTTTCATAATACCCCTTCGCAAAATATGCGGCAGCTGCCTCCATATTGTTGGGCATGTATCTGGCGGGACTTCCCACCTCGCTCTCGTTGCCCTTTCCCACCTTGGTAGTCTGGGCATACTTGCCGATATGGCAGGCTAAGGCCGAAGACATCCCGAGATAAACCTGAGTGGTGATAGGATAAGTGGACGTGCCGGCCGCATAGTCATTATAGACATCCGAGGGAGAACCGGGGCGTTGGAAAGCCTGCAGTTTGAAGACATAACGACCTGCCGGTGCCCCCTGGACAATCTGATAGCAGTCGAAAGCCTTCTGATAGAATTCCCCGCAGGAGTAGCTGATGGTGGGTGTCGTCCCCTGCCATCCCTCTGCACTCTCCATGCCGGCATTTTCTACAAGGAAGGTGATATCATAAGGATTACCCTGTGGTGTGGTGTCACCCAGGAAAGCCATGAGGGCCGCCTTGGCCTCCTCTTCCAAAGAAATGAGGGTAGCGGCATCGGCATTGGTCTTCCGGGCCTCTATGCTCTGCAATGTTGTTTCCAGCGTCTCACCTGCCCCACTGTTTTTTTCGGTGTGAGGGCAGGAAGCGAGAGTCCGTATGTGTGCGATCAGTTGGTCCAAGTGATTGGTTTCAGCATCGCGGATGGCCTGGTCCACCCGGTCTATGTCATCCCCAGTAAGAAAAACCCAACGCTGCGTGGTGGCGGCATTTTTGTTGCTGAATGCCGTAGACCCTGTGATGGAAGTGGTTTTTGCGCATAAGGCCTGTGGTGATGCCGTGGCATTTTTCCGCATGATATGGAAAGCATCCAATACGAGTTTGTTGTTGTCAGGCCCGACTGTCACATCCACGAAAGAGAGTTGCAGTCTGAGATCCACCTCATTGGACGTACTGGCAGAGGTTTTAAAACCATTGTTCACATTGTCGGAGGCATAATAGATATAGCGCCCCGTATTTTTGTTCTTGATGCGGTAGAGTTGTTTAGCGGGGTCGAAAGTCAACAGCCACTGAGCATTGTTGGAGACATTTCTTGCCTCATCATTGGTAAGTGTCTCGAGTTGCAGTGTTCCACCATTGTCGATGAGATAGGCCGACTTCAGCCCATAGTTCTCATCGGAATTGCGGATATAAAACACCTGGTTGTCCTCATGTTCCAAGGTATAGGCAAGGCCCTGCAACTGGTTGGCCACAGGATACAAGCCGTCCTCCACGATGGCCTGCATGAGCAAAGCGTTAGCATAATACTGGGCATCCTCGTGTGCATCCTCATGGGCACCGTTGATGGTATAGGAGAAAGCCTGCGCCGCATTCGTGGCCCACATATGCGTTCCATCACCGGTAAGCCGCACGCCGTCGCTGTTGTCCCAGAACTGGAGGAAACGTGTGGCCCGCTTGCCATACCAGATGCCGGTGGTGTTTCCCGACCGGATATCTCCATAATAGGTGCCTGTAGTACCCACACCGATGCCGTGGCCAGCCTCGTGCATGACCGTTCCGGTGGCCTGGTAAGCCTCGTTTTGGCTGATACGCATGTATCCTCCGTAAGAACAGTCGGCCGTACCATCTCCCGCTCCAGCACCATAGGAATAGTGTGCAGAGAGATTGAATCCACTGATGCTTGTGAGGTTACTCCAGTATGTCATGCCACCCTCCACCGCCTGCGAGATTCTATTATCCTGTGCATCATCCCCTTCGTTGCCATAACTCCATGTGATGCTGCCTTTTGGAAGCGTGTATACCCTCAGCACGTCACCGTATCCCACTTGATAGGCTGTTGTAACAGCATAGGCACGGATATAATAGGTGGAGCCAGGCTCAAGGTTGTCGATACAATAGATATTGCCCCCATTGCTCACGTAGCGTGTCGTCCGTTCATCCGCCACGGTGGGAGTCATATTGGTTTTGCTGTAACAGAATCCCTGTTCGAGAATCGAAGCAGATGACGACACCGTGCTGCGTCCGAAAATCATGGTAGCACCACGGGCATACCTCGGATTGGTCACCACCTGTGGCACGGAGCCTGTGGTGGAAGTCTTGGTGGCGAAGATGCTCCGTTCTGCGGCTTTCATGGCATTCTTGAGTGTTGTAGCGGCATTGGAGATGTTCGTGGCCGAGCCGTTGGAGGTGAGAGCCGAGGCTGCGGAAATGGCGCTGCTGAGTTGACTTTTCACAGAAGCATCCATCGGCTGTGCAGCCAAAGCCTGTGCTTTATTCACCATATCTGCCAGTCCTGTCCGCAGATAGGCCACATCGCTGCCGATAAATTTCAGTCTGAAGTTGTCGCAAGCCATCCAGTTGGCCGTGGAGTTCACGCATTTGAAGCCGATAGTGGCATCACCTGTGAGCACATCGAAAGTCAGGGTATAGTCGGCAGCCGTTGTGACCGTTGTCTCCTGCCAGTCGGCAAAGATGGCCGCACCTGTGGCATTAGTAGAACTACCCTGTTTCACATGTTGCGCCCCCACGATGAGTTGATACCTTCCGTTGGGCATCGAGGAGATGGTCTGCTTGATGTAGGTATCGGGCAAATTGGAGTTGCTGTTAACCCACCGTTCCACATAAGCATAATTATCCTTGAAGGCGAAATCCGAGTTGGTCTGGAACCAGAGGCCCATCTGCTGCCATCCGGCGAAGTTTCGTCCATCGAAATTGGGATTCACCACGAGCGAAGTGACATCCGTCTGGGCTTTCAGGGGTGTCGCCAGGAAAAACAGGAAGAGTGTACAGCATACGGGAAGAGTTTTTCTCCGTAGGAAAGCTGCGGAT
>CACXDY010000175.1 GCA_902766505.1 uncultured Prevotellaceae bacterium | reverse complement strand
TATTCAAGACATTGAGCGGTAAACGAGACTCGAACTCGCGACCCCGACCTTGGCAAGGTCGTGCTCTACCAACTGAGCTATTACCGCATATCCTTTTTAAGGAGCATTTCTCTAAATGCGGTTGCAAAGGTAATGTATTTTTCCCAACCGCCAAAATTTTCAAGCTATTTTTTTCGTTTTTTCTCTTTTTTCCCATATGCGAGCCGCCGGCATGCGGCCGTGTACAGAGGAACTAATCCATCCGGTCGCGATAATCCTCATAGTCGAAGTGTCTGAGAGTCTGCATGGTACCATCCTCACGTAGGAGAACAATATCAGGATGCGCGATACCATTGAAAGAACAAGTCTTAACGGTGGTATAGTGAAGCATATCCTCAAAAATCACCTCGTCGCCCACCTTTAAAGGTTCTGGAAAACGCCATGTACCCAAGAAATCCCCCGACAGGCAACTATTACCACCCAATCTGTAGAGAAATCCGCAACCTGAAGAATTGTCAAAATCTATCGGCAATGCCTCCGCCCCTCTCACATCAGGCTGATAGGGCATTTCCAGACAGTCGGGCATGTGACAGGTGAAGCTGACGTTAAGAATGGCGGTATCAATGCCATGGTCGTTGACGATATCGACGACACTTGACCTTAAATACCCCGTCTGCCATGCGAAAGCGCTTCCCGGTTCGAGAATCACCTTCAGCCACGGATATCTGGCCCGGAATCCCTTCAATAAGGAAATCAACCTATCCACCTCATAATCCTTTCGCGTCATGAGATGCCCGCCCCCAAAATTCATCCATTTCACTTGTGGGAACCAAGCCTTGAAATTCTTTTCGATATGGACGAGTGTCCTCTCGAAGACATCCGCGCCACTCTCACAATGGCAATGGCAATGAAACCCCTCAATATCTTCGGGCAGTTGTTCCGGCAGTTTATCTGCCGTCACCCCAAAGCGGGTGCCGGGTGCACAAGGATTATACAAGGCCGTACCCACCTCACTGTATTCAGGATTGACCCGCAGGCCGAACGACAGGTTGGGATTGGCCGCCTCCGCGCGTCGTGCAAAACGTTCATACTGAGACAAGGAATTGAAAGTCAGATGAGAGGAACACCGGGCGATATCGTCAATCTCGTAATCCGTATAGGCCGGAGAATAAGTATGAGCCGGGGAGCCGAACTCCTCAGCCGCCAGCCGAGCTTCGTTCAAGCTGCTCGCCGTGGTTGCAGAAATATACTCACGGAAAATGGGAAACGTTTTCCACAAAGCATACGCCTTGAATGCGAGGATTATCTCCACGCCAGCTTGTTCGGCCACATGACTGATAAGCGACAAATTACGCCGGAGTTTTTCCTCCTCCAAAATATAAGCAGGTGTTTGCATCATATATATCCTTGATTTAGACCACGCAAAAATAATCAATAAAAACGAGAAACGTGCGCAAAAGCCTTTTAAAAAACCGAGGCGGGGGTCACCTTGAAGACTTCAGGAAGGTCAAGAAGCGCTCCAGACACACATCCGCTGCAGGCCATACCAGTCCCATTGCTGTGAGCGAACCTACAGTTTTGGAGACATCACACAAGACAGGTTGCCTGACGGCCGACAAGCCAACCGCCGAGAGAGCATGCGCCGCACCGAAGACATCTCCCCTATTCCACGAAACATCCGACAGTCTGTCGGCAAACTCCTCATCAGACACCAAGGACACCCCATAGCCGTGTTTACACATCCACTCGGCAAGCATGCAGACTGGCATGCCGTGAGGATTGGCCACATGCGATACGCAACCACCCCCATTCAATGTCAGGTAGACGATACTGCGAGCCACCACATCAACGGGAGACAGGACCACCGACATTTCCTTAATAGAAAGCGGCAGGCACCCCGTCGTCACTATCAGCCGCAAAGAAGACAAGAAACTATCTTTCAGTTCATCCCGCTGGAAGACCCCGTCAGACATGCGCGGAGAGAGGTTCCCCACCCTCATCACCATAGCCACTAAAGAATCCGACTCCACCGCAGACAGCACCTTCCTCTCACACTGGAATTTTGAGAGAGAATACTGGTCGAGGAATTGTTGTCCTACGAACAACCAGTTCTCCCTGAGTGCAACCTGGGAGTCCTGTCCCTCAGGCAAGAAACCAGCCACGCTGGTGGTGGAAACATGAACCATCATGGACTTCGCAGCCAGACAGAAAGCGACGACAGTATCCGTAGACTGCAGATTGTTGTCCATCACCGCATTCCCTACCGCATAATGGCGAACATCGGCCGCGGCATGGAAAACAATCTCTATGCCAGCAGAGAGAAGACCATCGAGTGCATGGCTGTCACGCAAATCCCCCATCACAGGAATCACCCTGTCGGGAAGTCCTTGGGTAGAAGACGGAAAATAAAATGTCCATGTGTCCATCAAGCGTTTCCGCGCCATCTCCTGCGAATCAGCCCTTACCAGACAGTAGATTCTGCGGTTGGTGTCCTGCAGCAATTCATGCAGGAGATGAGTCCCCAAGAATCCCGTTGCTCCAGTGAGCAAAACCGTATTCATCCGGTGGGCTACGATCCGTTTCTCCCTGTCCAACATCCTGTGGATGGGTTTGAAGTCAATATCATCCATGACCACTGGCACAGCCGAGCGGTTTTTATCCAACAAGTCAGCCAACAGTCTGGGTGTGGGCGCCCGGAACACATCTCCATACTCCAACGGGAGTTTTCTTTTCATCGCCTCGAGCACCACTTTCATTACGGTGAGTGAAGAGCCACCCAAGGCGAAGAAATCATCATCCACCCCTACCCTTTCCACACCGAGCACCACGGAGAAGATTTCACAAAGCGCCTCCTCCATCCTGTCCGCAGGAGCCACATATACTTTTTGCCCCCTCAGGCTGTTCACCGGCAGTGCATCCTTGTCAATCTTCCCATTCGGCAAATGCGGCATGTTCTGAATCTGCTCTATCACATCGGGGATCATGAAGAGAGGAAGCAATTCACGAAGTTGCCGCACCATCTCACTTCTCCGAATGGAACCATCAGCCGTGAAGAAGGCATACATACCTGTCGAGTCTCCCGATTTTTCCGTCACCACAGCCACCTCACGCAGACCCTCAATTTGAGATAACGCCTGTTCCACCTCATCCAACGAGATACGGTATCCATGAATTTTCCTGAGATTGTCCATGCGCCCGATGAACTCCAACTGTTGGTTGTCATTCCATCTCACCCAATCACCCGTCCGATACATTTTACCATTCCCGAACGGGTTGTCCACAAATTTCTCTGCCGTGAGCGCCTCATCGCCGAGGTATCCCATAGCCATTTGGGGACCAGCGAGGCATAATTCGCCCGTTGCCCCAACCGGCAACAGATGGGCATGTTGATCAACGACAAAAGCATCGACTCCACCCAGAGGCCGTCCGATGGGGATGTCGCCACTACCATCGGCCGTCACCTCAAAACAAGTAGCATCGACAGTGAATTCTGTAGGCCCATACGTATTGAAGACTTTGCAAGCGGCTTGGGGCAACCTGTTTAACTTTTCGCCACCCAAACAAATGTATTGCAAACTTGGGTGCGGTATTTTGGCAATTTCAAGTCCCAAAGAAGTCGTATAACATCCACCCGTAATCCGATATCGGTCGAGGAACAAATGAATCTGCGCCAAGTCACGTCTTATGTGCTCAGGCATCAGGAACAAGGAGCCTCCTACGGTCAATACCGGGAAGATATCCTCTATGGACGCATCGAATGTCAAAGAAGAATGGCAGGCAATGCGGCTTTGGGGACATAAATCAAACGTATTTACGATATTCCGGACGAAGCAGTTCAAAGCCTCGTGTGAGACCATCACCCCATTGGGAACACCCGTTGAGCCAGAGGTATAGATGACATAGGCACATGCATCGGGAGAAGAGAGATTGACGAACGTGGTCTGCTGCGCTTGTGTAGAAACAGGCACATCCTGAGGCGAAATCACCTTGGAGAGTCTTTTATTTCTCACCGCAGGGCACCTGTCCGTGGGTTGTGCAGGGTCGAGAGGGACATAGGCAGCACCCGCCATCATCACCCCCACAGCCGCTATCAGAAACTGACAGCAAGGAACAGCCAGGATGCCCACGAAGCAGCCGTGACCCACCCCTTCCGCCATCAACCTATGTGCCAATCCGTTGGCTGCCCCCATCAGTTCGCCATAAGTCAACTGACCGACCGTGTCGGAGACCGCCAAGTCATCAGGATGCGCCTCAGCCTGTCGGAGCAGCAAGTCGATGACGGTCAGCCGTCTGTCGACCGTCAAAGGTCCCCCGCTCGAGATGTTCTTAATTAGTTGGCGTGTGCCGGCAGATGTGATTTCCAGCTCAGCCACAGGAGTCATCGGAGTCTGCATGATATTCACCGCACAATCGGCCACCGATTGTACAAACATCTCCAGAAAAGACTCCCCATATAATTTGCTGCTTGCATCGACACGGATTTCATACCTGTCGGCCACCAAATAGACGATGCAACTAATGTCGCCATCGGTCATGCCACTTGGAATCTGAAAGCCATCCACCCGTTCCCCGTTGAATACACATTTCTCAAGGATATCGGGTCCCTGAAAAGCAAAAGTTATGCTCAGGGCCGTTTGCGTGTCACGACAAAAATGCGTATAAGGATAGGCATTGTTTCTGACAGAGGAAAGCATCACCCGCGACAATTCCCTCACATATTCCACCACAGGCAATTGGGCGGGAACCTGGCTAGCCACTGGCACAGTCTCCACAAACATACCATAGGCATTCCTATATTTCCGCAATGTTCTACCATGTAAAAGCATGGCATAAGAAACGTCATCCGCCCCTGACAACCTGGACAGCACGATATTGAACGCAGCCATGAACAACAGGTGAGGACGCACCAGATGAGACTCTGTCCACCGTTCCACCTCCATCCTGTCCATTACGGCTTTCTGCATCAGGCGCTCTCCCTCCTCTGTTTTCAGGGCCACCAATTGAGTCAAGGTTTTTCCCCTAAACAAGTCATGGTAGAACGCCTTCGCCTTTTCGTATGCCGGAGAGCCCACCTCAGCGTCTTGACTTGCCGCCATCTGGGCGACGCCATCATCATCAGGTTCCAACGGCAACCCCCGATAGGCCCTGTCCAAATCACAGGAAACGAAATTCCGGGCTATGGAGATGCCATCCACAATGATATGGTGGAAATCCGCCAAAAGCCAACAGTGTTGAGTTGTTTCGATGATGGCAAAACGGCATAGCGGTTCATTTCCAAGCAGGCGGTAGGGTTTGACAAAAGACTTTTTGGCGTAATTCACCACCTCTTCATCCTCCATCCTCATTCTCTCCACATGGATGCACATTCCCTCGTCGAAGAATTGCTGCGGTTGTCCTTCAACATCCAGCATTAACCTGGTCTTCAGCACCTTGCGGCATTGAATTACCGTGTTGAGCGCCTCATGCAACCGCTGTGCCACAATCTTTCTGGAAAGAGGCAGAGCAATGGTTAGATTATAGGCCGTCGACAAGGGTCTTTTGGCCCATGCCACATAAATGCCCATTTGAGAATGGAGCAAAGGAAACGTTCTCACCTGCTGCATGAATCAGACAAAGGATTATTCTGTGGCAAAGATACAAATAAGCAAGAGGAGAACAAAATGAACTCATTCATTTTTATCCAATGCTACCGTAACTTTATCGCCATCGTTGTAGATTACTACATCATTTCATTTTTATTTATGAGAGAATCATGTCAACTATTATAATGAAGAAGTAAAGGGAACCTTGCATCACATTTCGAGAATTATTGCCATTTCTTTGGGTAAAAGCAAGCAGTTTCATATCTTTGCAGGGACGATTTCTATTGGCATAACACCATTTGTTCATCACGCCAACCTCAAAAAGTTAAGAAATGGTTCATCAATAAAGGAGACTTGAATTATGACAGAAAACCAGCATTTTAACACCTACAAGAAAGGACTTGATTTGGAGATTCTGCGCAAATACTGCGTGGAGCACGGAGAGAAGCGGACGATAGAGCGTGGTGAGGTTCTGGAGGAAGCAGGCGAGCCGGCACAATGGGTAGCCTTCGTGGAAAAAGGGTGTTTCAAATATTTGGTACATAACGACGAAGAAGGAAAGGACTACTGCACGGGCTTTGCCTTCGAGGGTGAATTTGTGGCCGACTTCCCTTATTGTCTCGATGGAGATGTATCGGAAGTTACCATAGAGGCCGATATGGCTTGCGAGGTGTACATCATCAGCGGCCGGGAACTGCAGAGCCTGTTCGACAGCGACCATGAGATGACTCTGATTAACGTAGAACTTCTAAAGAATCTTTTCAAAATGGTATATAGCCGCGACCTCGACCACTACCGCTATACAGCCCGAGGTCGTTACAAGCAATTGCTCCTCCGCTGTCCACAAGTGGTTCAAATGCTCTCGTTGAAGGACATAGCCTCCTTTCTCAATGTCACTCCCGTCTATCTCAGCAAGATACGCAAAGAAATCACCTTTGGTGAAAGATAGCAGAATAATCTAAAAATAGTTTTAGAAGCGTACCCCCGGTGACCCGTTTCCGGATGTCACCGAGGGCTTTTTATGCTGTTTTATATTACTTTTGTGTGAGAAAACAAGATAGATAATCTTAGTAGTAATATGTTGAAAACTCTATTTTTTAGTATCATAGTTTCATAAAGGTTAGTATAACCCGGGTGAGTCTGGAGGTTGCAGCGATGCACCCTCCAGATATTCTTTTATGTCCTTGAGGCATGGAAAATCATCATCAAGAGCAATCATACAGAAAAATATCGGCATATCCTTTTGATGTCAAAATATTTTAAATAACTTTGCACTATAAAAACAATTGTTCCCTAACCCATTCAACTAAAACATCGTGAAAATCAAAAGACTCACTCTTTGCCTGTTAGCAGCATGCTCGTTACAGATGAATGCCCAATATCTTCAGCATATTTATGATTACATAGAGAACACCTCCGTCTTTGAGGAGAATCAAGAAGAAGGTCATGCCTTCTATCAGGCCGAACAATGCCTGTCACTCAATGGAAACTGGCGGTTTTTCTTTGCCAACACCCCCGAAGAAGTGCCACAAAACTTTTTTGCCACCAAATTCAAAGACAGCAAGTGGCGCACCATCCATGTGCCGAGCAACTGGGAGATGGAAGGATATGGCGACCCATTGTTCCGTAATGTGGCTGCTCCGTTCAAAGCCAATCCTCCCTACGTGCCGAGAGAATACAACCCGACCGGCGCCTACCGGAAGACGTTCACCCTCCCCTCGACGTGGCAGGGACAGCAAATCTTCCTTCGTTTGGAAAAGGCCCAGAGCGCTTCATTTGTATGGCTCAACGGTCAACAGGTGGGATATAACGAAGGAGGCCAGGAGCCAGCGGAATATGATGTGACACCCTACGTGCGGCCAGGCAAGAACACGTTGGCCGTGTGTGTGGTGAAATATAGTGACGGTTACTATTTGGAAGGCCAAGACTATTGGCGTTTGGCGGGCATATTCGACGACGTGACACTCTATGCCACGCCCAAGACCCGGTTGTTCGACTGGTATGTCACCACAGACCTTGACGACCAATACAAAGACGCCCTTCTCAAGTTGAATGTGGATGTGAAGAAATATGAGGACACACGCCAAACTTATGCTGTGCGTGCCACGCTGACCGACCCGAAAGGCAAGCAGGTGAAAGAGTTGCTTTCCGACCGTTTCACGATGGACGGCAAGGGCAAGAAGTCGCTCGAATTCACCTCTCAAATTTCCAACCCAGACAAATGGACTTGTGAGACACCGGCACTCTACCAACTAAAACTTGAACTGCTGAACGAATCGGGCACTGTCATCCAACAAATCAGCAGCAAGATGGGTTTCAAGGAGACAGAAATCAGGCATCAGACATTCTATCTCAACGGACAGCCCATCAAAGTGAATGCCATCAACACACACATGCAGCATCCCGAACTGGGTCATGCCATGAACGAAGAAACCATCCGTAAGGACATGGAGATACTGAAGCAGCATAATTTCAATGCCGTGCGCACCTCCCATTATCCACCCGTCAACAGGTATCTCGAACTGGCCGACGAATATGGTTTATACATCATCGACGAGACAGGCGACGAGGCACATGCCACAGAATATATCTCCAACGACGAGAAGTTCCTTCAGATGTATTTGGAGCGAGTCCGGCAGATGGTACTCCGCGACCGCAACCACCCCTGTATCTTGTTCTGGAGTGCCGGCAATGAGAGTGGTGAAGGTCCGCTCATCACCGAGGTGGTCAAGGAAGGAAAGAAATATGACCCCACACGCTACTTCATGTATGGCGGCAACGCCTATGCCCATCCTGGAGAAGACATCATAGGCCCCCGCTACCCCACCCCTTACGAGTTGGAAATGAACACCGCCATGGTGCCGGAGTCAGAAGACGCCCGTCCATCGTTCATGGATGAATATCTGTCGGTGGCAGGCAATGCCGGCGGCGGACTGGACGAATACTGGGCCGTCATCCGCCGTCATCCACGACTGATGGGAGGTGCCATCTGGGATTATGCCAATCCCGGCCTCACCGACCACATCCGCCCATTGACCGACCGTTCGCCTTACAACACCCCAGTTCACCTTATGGGTAAAGCCAAGGTAGAGAAAGGAGTGCTGCGTCTCAACGGACATGACGAGTGGGTGGAAGTGTATCGCAGCAACAATGTTGAGCTGTCAGGGAAAGAGCTGACCATCAGTTTTGATGTGAAGCCAGGAAAACTGAGCGGCATCTATGAGGGAGCACCCTACGTGACGAAGGGCAATACTCAATTCGGAGTGGTACAGAAAGGAGAAGACAAGCTGCAGTTCTATCTGCACTCAGGTGTGAAACATGCACTCACCGTGGATTTGCCAGCCAACTGGAAAAGCAACTGGCATCATGTGACAGCTTCGTGGGACGGCAAGGAGATGAAGCTCTACATTGACGGTGAACTGAAAGGCACAGAGCCGACGGTATCGAAAGAGCAACCGAATGCCAACCCCTACCGACGTGGGAACCGTGGAGGAGAGCGTGGCATACTAAGCAATTTCCCATACCCCATCAACATCGGCCGGTTTGCAGGCAATCATGCCCAAGACCCACAGACCATCTATACCGCTGATGCCGAAATGGACAATGTGGCCATCTACAACAAATGTCTGGCCGACGGTGAAGGACGAGCCGAAGATGCTGTGCTCTACCTCACCTTCGACAACAGTGGCGATGAAGGCACTTTCTACACAATAGGCGGAAACATGCGAACCTATGGCTGTATTTGGCCCGACCGCACCGTCCAGCCCGAGATGAAACAAATGAAATGGACCACCCAACCCATCAGCATTCGTTTGCTCAATGCAGAAACCGGTGAAGTGGAGGTAACCAACCGGCTGCATTTCACAGATTTATCACAATACGCCTCACACTGGGCGTTGATGGCAGACGACCAAGTCGTGGAAGAAGGTGACATCCAATTCACCACTGCCCCCCAACAGCAGCAAGCGGTCCGCATACCTTATCACAAGCCCGCCATTGTGGCAGGGAAGGAATACCGCATCACGATAACCTCAACACTGAAGAAAGACGAAATGTGGGCAAAGGCCGGCCATGAAGTGGCATGGGACCAGTTGGAACTCCCGTCGTGGAACATCCCTGCCCCTGCTCCGCTATTATCGTCCAAGAATGTCAACACACAGGAAGACGACAAGCAAATCAAGGTCAGCGGCAAGGGATTCTGCTATGTCATCGACAAAGAGACCGGCAACCTCGAACAGATAGAGATAGAAGGAAAGTCGGTGCTCAAATCCCCCCTCACATTCAACCTCTGGCGTGCGCCAACAGCTAACGAATTTGACTCATGGGATGCCTTCCGTGTCAACGACGGCTATTCAGAAGGTTTTGGCAATATGGTATCCACCTTATTCTATTCCAAGGGAGTGAACCAGTTGCGCATCCGTCCGGCATCTGTTCAACTGACACAAAACCAGTATGAGACGACCGTCACCGTCAGTCAGCTGGTGCAAGTGGGTGCCTCCTCCTACGGAGCACTCGACCTTTACATATCAGGAGTGCAGTTGGCCGGATTTACGCTTGACTACACCTACCATTTCTACGACGACGGCACCATGAAGATACACAATCATTTAAGTCCTCAAGGCAAGTTGCCCGAAGTGCTGCCACGCATCGGCTTCACCACCTCTGTGGCCAATGAGTTCGACAACATCACATGGTATGGCCGCGGCCCTGAGGAGAACTACCCAGACCGCAAGACAGGCTATCAGGTCGGCATCTGGAAAAAAACTGTAGCTGACATGTACGAGCCCTACCTCTTGCCCCAGGACCATGCTTTGCGTACCGACAACCGATATGTCCAGCTGCTGAACAAAGACGGCATGGGTGTGCAGATATCGATGAATGAGCATTTCAACTTCAATGCCTACCAGTTCACCACCGACAATCTCACCAAGAGTCAGTTCACCTATCAGCTACAGCCACAGTCAGACCGCTACACCCTCAATCTTGACTACAACACGACAGGCGTAGGCTGCACCTGCATCTATGTGCTCGATGAATACAGGGTCAGACCGGCCTCGTATGACAGAGAAATCACCATCAAGCCCAAGAAATAGCAAAAATACATTATATAATATATAAGAGGGTGTGTCTTCAAATTAGACATTCCCTCTTATTTTTGAAGGATGTAGATTTTACGATTGGCGTCTGAGTGCTTTTTCCACGCTGCCAGCTTCAAGTAAGAGGCGCTGTGCTTCTTCGTAACAGAGACCTAAAGATTCTTGAAGCATGCGGGTTCCACGGTCAATTAATTTGGCATTTGTCAGTTGCATATTGACCATGCGGTTGCCTTGGATACGTCCCAAACGTATCATTAATGTGGTGGAAATCATATTCAAAATCATCTTCTGAGCTGTGCCGCACTTCATACGGGTAGAACCAGTCACAAACTCCGGACCTACAATTGTCTCGATGGCATAGTCGGCTGCTTCCGCCAAGGGAGTGTTCAAATTGTTGGTAATGCCACCTGTCAGCAGACCATGCCCACGGGCTATTCTGACGGCCTCCACCACATAAGGAGTGGTGCCTGATGCTGCAATACCCAGAAGGGTGTCGTCGGCAGTGGGATGATATGCCTGCAAATCCCGCCATCCTTGTTCCGGAACGTCTTCAGCCCCCTCCACTGCATGGCGTAAAGCCTGGTCGCCGCCGGCAATAATTCCCACGACCCACGTCTCGGGGACACCATAGGTTGGAGGCAGTTCGCTGGCATCCAATATGCCCAGACGGCCGCTGGTACCGGCACCGACATAAAACAACCGACCGCCACGTTTCATCCTTGGCAGTATCGCCTCGACCAACATCTGGACTTTCGGGATGACTTGTCTGACAGCTTCAGCCACGATGGAGTCTTCCTCGTTGATGTGCTCCAAGATTTCCAAAACAGGCATCTGCTCCAGATGATTGTAACGAGATGGCTGCTCCGTAATTTTTACAAGTTTATGGTTTTCCTCTTTCATATCAATTCTATTTGCAAAGATAGTAAATGATTTATATATGAAAAATCACATCATAAGAAATTTTATACGGATAAAATTGTTCAAGTGATGGAATTTTCCTACTTTTGCAATTGGAAGCACGTACCAAACGCTGCTTTCAAGATGAATCAGCTAAAACAATGAAGCTTGCAATCATGACAAGGCCCACATTTTTTGTGGAGGAAGACAAAATTTTGGCCGCCCTTTTTGAGGAGGGATTAGACGACTTGCACATTTTCAAGCCCGGTTCCTCTCCTGTTTATGTGGAACGCCTCTTGTCATTATTGCCAGATAACACCCACCACCGCATTACTGTTCACGACCATTTCTATCTCAAGGAGGAATTCGGTCTTGCCGGCATTCATTTAGACAATGGCATCACGACACGCCCTGCCGGTTACCACGGTAATTTCAGCTGTTCATGCAGTTCGCTGGGGCAAATCAGGGAGAACAAGAAGAAATCACGCTACGTGTTTCTCCGCAATATCTTTGACAGCCTCTCCATCCCCGAAGAGAAAGCGACCTTCAGTCTTGCCGAACTACAGTCGGCCTCCCGTCTGGGACTCATCGACAAGCATGTCTATGCTTTGGGGGGCATACGGGTCGACAATGTCCGCATGATGCATGACCTGGGTTTTGGCGGTGTGGTCATCTGCGGAGACCTATGGAACCGTTTCGACATACACAGCGAGACGGATTTCAGTCCTATCATCAAACAGTTTGTAAGAATTAAATCAGCAATCGGATAGAATAACAAAAACCAAAAAACAACATGAAAGATCCAGATTCCTTCTTGGTATTTTCGGGAACCAACACCCGTTACCTTGCAGAGAAAATATGTCAAAGTTTGGGCTGCCCATTGGGTAAACTTCAGATTACACGATTCTCAGACGGTGAATTTTCCGTATCCTACGAGGAATCCATCCGTGGCCGTGATGTCTTTCTTGTACAAAGCACCTTCCCTAATTCCGACAATTTCATGGAACTGCTTCTCATGATAGATGCAGCCAAACGTGCCTCAGCAAGAACCATCAATGCCGTCATGCCCTATTTCGGTTGGGCCCGTCAAGACCGCAAGGACAAACCGAGAGTGAGCATCGGTGCGAAGTTAGTAGCCGACATTCTGAGTGTCGCCGGTGTGGACCGCGTTATCACGATGGACCTTCACGCCGACCAGATACAGGGATTCTTCGACGTTCCCGTCGACCACCTATATGCCTCCGGCGTCCTTCTTCCCTACCTCCAGTCCCTCCGACTTGACAACATGGTCATCGCCTCGCCGGATGTTGGTGGTTCGAAACGTGCCAACACCTATGCGAAGTATCTCGGCTGTCCGTTGGTGCTGTGCAACAAGACACGTCTCCGTGCCAATGTGGTAGCCACCATGCAGATTATCGGCGATGTGAAAGACAAGAACGTCGTGATAGTGGATGATATTGTGGATACAGCAGGAACTATCACCAAGGCTGCCGACCTGATGAAAGCAGAGGGTGCGAAGAGCGTGAGAGCCTGTGCCTCGCACTGTGTGATGAGTGGTCCAGCCACAGACAATGTGATGAACTCCGCCCTTGAGGAGATAGTATTCACCGACTCTATCCCCTACTCCAACCGTTGTTCAAAAGTGAAGCAGATATCCGTGGCCGACATGTTTGCAGAAACCATCCGTCGCGTGGTCTCCAACCAGAGCATCAGCTCACAATATTTAGTATGATGAACATCAAACCCATCCTGGCAGCCACAGCCATCCTTTTGGCACTTGCCGCATGTGGCTCGAAGACCTGCCATGTCTCAGGCAGCAGCGACTACCATCAAGATGGCGATACCTTATATTTATACACATCGTCGGAGAGCGAGGATGCCTCGGACACACTGTTTGTGAAGGGTGGGAAATTTGACTTCACCCTTGAGCTTGACAGTGCAAGTGTTTGTTTCCTCCGCTACCGGAAAGACAGCATCGATGAAATCCAGCCATTCTTTTTGGAGCCAGGAGAAGTTGTCGTAGAACTGCATAAGGAATCTGGGCTGTCGAGAATCAGTGGTACGAAGATGAACGATGCCTTCCAGGTGCTCAACGACACGGCCTACAAATACCAATTGAAGATAACAAAATTGGTGGAAGCAATGCCAGAGGATGCCACAGATGACCAGAAGAATGAACTGATGTCCAAAGTGATGTCGTTCACCACCATTCTTGCCGGAGAAGTCTACAAAACGGCAGAGAAGAATATCGATAATGAATTAGGTTATCTGCTGGTCAGCAATCCCGAGATGCTCAACGAGGAGCAAGTGCTAACGCTCATCAACAAGATGCCCGCCAAATTCCGTCGCCGTCCTGCCGTAAAGGAGATAGAATCCTATCTACGCGACAGCTACAAAGGAGTTCCACAGGGAGGGAAGATTTCAGACTTCAGTGCCGCCGACCCTACTGGCAAGAAGATTTCCGCCTCAGAGGTCATCGGAGCCCATGAGCTCACCATCATAGATTTCTGGGCCAGCTGGTGTGGTCCGTGCATGAATGAGATGCCACACATGGTGGAGCTTTACAACATGTATCACGACAAAGGCTTGGGAATCCTGGGTGTGTCGCTCGACACGGATGGCGATGCTTGGAAAGAGGCCATCAAGAAGACAGGAGCTTTGTGGCCTCAGATATCTGAGTTGAACAAGAACAGTGAGATAGCCCGACAGTTTGGTGTGACAGCCATCCCCTATACCATCGTTGTTGCCCGCGACGGCAGCATCCTGACCACCGGTCTCACTGGTGTGGAACTGGAGGATTTTGTCCGCAACCAACTTCAGTAATGGTCAATCTCCTTAAGTAAGAGATTCAATTTCAGCAAGTTAACGATATTTCTAATATGACGGAGGCCTGAAAGGCCCCAAAGATATCAGGGGAGGGTTTGTCAAAATGACATTCCCTCTTTTTTTAGGGTTGATAGATGTGAATGCCCTTGAGTAGCGGCTCCCCTCCCATTCGTTTGCGAATGGGAGGGGATTAAGGGGTGGAGGCAAAAGAAAGCCCTGTTTATCAGTGTGTAGTTCCACCCCGCCCCCATCCCCGCCCCTGCGAGGGGTGGGGAGCCCTTGGCGCGGCATTCTGGGCTTTTTGGGTGGAATAAACACAAAAAGAGAGAGTGCCATTCACGCGGGCACACTCTCTTTTATTGTTATGGTGTATGGTCAGTATCTGGAGATTAAATCCATCTGACGTAACAGAAGTCCTGACGATGCGGGAGTTTCTCATTCTTGGGATACATACGTACAGCAGTTTTGAATGAGCCAGCTTTATCGGGAGTGATGTCACACTCGAAAGTGAAGATATTTCCCTCACGGCCAATCATCTCGAACGGATAGACGTGAGCGATACGGTCCTCACCATTGGCGTCGGTCTTGAGAACAACGAACTCGAGTCCGATAGCATCATCCAGTCCTACCTCATCGATGACATACTTGACACGGAACATAACGCCCGTCTCTGCAGCCTCGTCGAGAGTGGACTCCTTGGAAACGACACGGATAGCATCCCATCTCTCAGCGACGGTCTCTTTCCAGAAAGCGATTTCCTTAGCCAGATGGTTGTCGTTGGCCTTCAGTTTAGCCGACCTTTCAGCCATCGGGCAATAGAACTTGGAATAATAGTCGTCGAGCTGACGCTTCATGGTATAGTGAGGAGCGATAGTGGCGATAGAGTTTTTGATAACCTTGATCCATCCCTCGCTGTATCCCTTCTCATTCTTGTCGTAGTAGAGAGGAATAATCTCATTCTCGAGCAGTCCATAGATAGTAGCAGCATCGAGCTGATCCTGATAGCCCTGGTTCTGATAGGTGCGTTTCTCGGTCAGAGCCCAACCTGCACCCTCGCGGTAACCCTCAAGCCACCATCCATCGAGCACGGAGAGGTTGACCACACCGTTCATCTCGGCTTTCTCGCCAGAGGTACCTGAAGCCTCAAGAGGTCTTGTAGGAGTATTCATCCAGATATCCACACCCGAAACGAGTCGACGTGCAAGACGGAAATCATAATCCTCGAGGAAGATGATTTTGCCTAAGAACTCAGGCTTCTGGCTGATTTCATAGATGCGTTTGATGAGTCCCTGACCAGCGCCATCTGCGGGATGTGCCTTACCAGAGAAGAAGAATAATACTGGTTTCTCAGGGTCGTTAACAATCTTAGAGAGACGCTCAAGGTCTGTGAAGAGCAGGTGTGCACGCTTGTATGTAGCAAAACGACGGCAG
>CACXDY010000174.1 GCA_902766505.1 uncultured Prevotellaceae bacterium | reverse complement strand
CAGGTGTGCACGAAGGCACAAAGCGCGGTGTAATGATGGGACGAACCAGGGCATCGGGCTGGTTGAATTCTGCAATTAGCCGCTCATTGCCTTCGACGGCTGCCTCCACGTCTTCGCTGAGTGCTTCAGGGCAGTTGCGGTTCATGGCGACCTTGCCGACCAAGGCGCCCATACCGGTTTCCTGATACAGTTTCATCAGCAGACGGGTACTTTCCGTATGGACGGTGCCGAAGACACAACTGCGCATAGTACCAAAAAGCCATTGGGTATGCAGGAAGCGGCGATACATGCTCTCAGCGTAATGGATGTCGGCATACTTTGATTCCTCGGGGAAGGTGTAGTTTTGTAACCATGGCAGTAGTTCCAGGTCCATGGCCACGCCTTGGTTGCGCACTTGTGGAGCATGAACATGCATGTCGTTCATGGCTGGTATCAGCAGCCGGTCACCTAAATCAATGACTTCTGCATCCTCGCTATCCAAGGATGACAAATCTGACGCTACACCTATCACTCGCCCATTGGTGTCTACGGCGATATAGCCGTTTTCAAACACTTCAAAATGGCTTCGCTCCTTTGTAAAAAGAATATGAGCTTTATAGATTTTTTTCATATGGTGATTGATTAATTTTTTTACATTATTTCAACTCTTGAGGCTCGGGAATTCAAAAGTTCAATAGATTTCCCATAATTTGATTAGGTTAAACATTAATATGAAAAACAACAGACATACGGCATGGATTGCCGCTTCTCTGCCACGATGCAGCTAATTTATGAAATAGTTTTCATAAATACAAACATTAGAGTACTTTTTTGTCATTAAACCATGATTCTCTATCTCATGCTTGCCTGTCGTTTGGGCGAAATATCATCCTTCAAAAAAGGTCTTATTTTGTAAAAGTGGATATTAAAATTAAAATTTGGCAAAAAAATCTCCCCTGTACCACGATATGAAACATCTCCCCTGTACATTTGTGCCGTAGAATCAATTCCAAAATCCTAATTAGCATGAAAAGCACAGCGGTGCAGCAGATGTCAGGTTGCACTCAAGAATAGGGGACATGACATAACTTATGAATCAAAGGCAGAAGTGTTGACCTCGCTTCTGCCTTTTTCTAAATCAAAAAAGTTCTCTTAACTACTGTGCAGGTGTATGGAATCCGAAAAACCATGAATCCATACCATTTTTTATCCATAAGCGTGGTGTTATTAAAAAAAATGATTAATTTCGTAGCGTAATCAGTAAAATCACGAAAATCACAAAATAATGGCAATTGTTATTGGTATTGATGTGGGCATCAGCACCACAAAAATCGTGGGATTGGAAAACATGGAAGTGGTGGCTCCGATGCGCATCACAGCTGAAGATCCCGTCACTTCTCTCTATGGTGCTTTCGGAAAATATTTGTATGAAAACCACATTGACCTCAAGGATATTGAGGAGGTGGTGCTTACGGGTGTGGGAAGTGCTTATATCGAAAATCCAGTCTATGGGTTGCCGACCAAAAAGGTGGACGAGTTTATTGCTGACGGACTTGGGGCACAATTTGAGTCGGGGTTGAAGAATATCCTCGTGGTTAGCATGGGTACAGGTACTTCACTGGTGGTATGCGATGAGAAAGGTATCCGCCATATTGGAGGTATCAGTATCGGAGGAGGTACGTTGGCCGGACTCTCGCGTATTATGTTGCAGACATCCGACATCCGACAGGTTTCCTCTTTCGCTAAGCAGGGTGATATCTCGAATGTCAACCTCATGATTGGGGATATCAGTGCCCATCCGCTGCCAGGGTTACCCATGGACGTCACTGCTTCGCTCTTTGGAAAGGCAAAGACGGACGCCTCGAAAGAGGATATTGCGGTGGGGTTGATACACACTGTGCTGCAATCCATCGGTAGTGCCGCTGTGCTCTCCATGCTCAATAGTCCCATCCGTGACTTCGTGCTCATCGGCAATCTCTCGTTGTTGCCACAATGCAGCGATGTGTTCCCCATGATGGAGAATCTGTACAATGTCCACTTCATCATACCGAGGTATTCCCAATTCTGTACGGCCATCGGGGCTGCTCTGGACTATGTTTATCATCGTGGAACTTAAACCAAATAACTTATGGGAAGTTTTTTAGAAGAAATCTTGAAAGGCGGCGGCGGACTGGGTGACGTGCTCGGTTCGGTGCTCGGAGGAGGTTCGTCATCAGGTGGCGGACTGGAGGATATCATCAAATCCGTGCAGGAGAAAATGGGTGGGGGCGCTGCCACCTCATCGACATCGGATGATGGTATGGGTGATATTACCAGCGAAATCAGAAAGAAAATGGGTGGCTCCTCTTCTGGCGGAGGCATCAGTGATGTAGCAGAGGAAATTAGGAGAAAGATGGGTGGCACCACTTCTTCGACCGGTTCCAAAACCACCACGTCAACTCAGGAACGGGGCGGTATGAGCGACATCATCAAAGAAATGAAGAAAAAGGCTGGCTTTGAAGTGGAGGAAGAAGCTCCCAAACAAACCAAAACCACGACCAAAAAGACAACTACGCAGAAGAAAAAGAAGGATGAGGGTGGTCTCGGCAGTATTTTTGGCAACATGGGAATCGACCTCGGTAATCTTGGCGGCTTGGCTGAGAGTGTGTTGAAAACTATTGGTTTGGCTGGTAAATCGGTATAATCATGGAAAAATTAGTCAATTCTATCAAGTTGATGGCAAAGGCAGGATTGTTCTTTGCTAACTGTGATGGCAATTTCAGCCAGCGCGAGCGTGATTTCATCGAAGCTTTTCTGCAGAATATTCAGGAAGTGGGTGATATCGAGGATGAACTGAAAAACGATATCAACGACTCGCTCAACCATACCTATACCATCGAGGGAATCATCGAAGATACCAAACAATTGGTGGACGGGTTCAATGAGGATGAGCGAAAGGCAATTCTCTTCACAATGGCTGCTTTCATCGAGAAGGTCATCGCCGCAGATGGAAACCTCGAATGCAAGGAGCAGGACTACTTCCTACAGTGGAGGGATGCCGTCGTGTCGGCATAATATCTACCGCTTGCGGATTTCATCAAAGTCGCCCCTCACTTGATCTTCCATACCCTCGACAACACGTTTGCGGGGTTTGAACTGTGAGCTGAGTGGGTCACGGTCGGCTTTGTAATAAGAAGTGTGTAATTGACCTAAGTCGAACATGAGCTGACATAGATTGTCTGTCGTGAACGGCTGATGTGCTGCCCGCCTTACCGCCTCAATGGTGGTGGGGTGGGTAGCTGCGTATTTGTCGGAGCACCAGATAAAGAATGGCACCTCATGAACATACTTCATCCAGTTGTCGTTGAGACCGGTATAGTCGCGGGCACGGGATGCGTTGTAATCATAGATTTCCTCACCGTGGTCGGACAAGTAAACCAAGACGGTGTTCTGGTCTCTAAACAAGTCGATGATGCTGTTGACCACATGGTCATTGTAGAGGGTGGCATTGTCATAATGGGCGATATCTTCCCGCATTTTGTCAGTCAGGTATGGCTCTGTGCGGTGGATACTGTCTGCAGTGAAATGCATGAACTGCGGCACTTTGGGATAACGGCCCTTGGCATCGTAATGTTGTCCGAGAAGATGGAACACCATGAGGTTGTGTGTCGAGCGGGCGGCCGTTTTCTTGAAATTCTCGATAAGGCTGTAGTCGTAAGGATAGCTGTGTTCGTTGACCGCAGTATACGATCTGTCCAGTATCTCGTCGTTGTAGAGGAAGGAGTTCAATGCAAAAGAGAAGAAAGAACTCGGGTCGACGTCTTTCTGGTTGTCCCACAGAAAGACTTGAAAACCGGCAGCTTTGAACAGGGCGGGAAAATAGGGACTCTTAGACCATGACTCGCCATCTGCTATGGAGTTGCAGCAAAGCATGTTCTTCATCGAGGGACTGGTCAGTGCAAAATTGCACACCGCATCATCGAAAACCGTCAGACGGCCTTCGGCTGCCTCGCGGCTTAATTTAGGCATTGTATTCAAAGGATAACCATACAGGTTGGAGTGCCATTTGTTGAATGATTCGCCTATCACCAAGACCACATTGATGGAGTCGGGACTTTCCATACTGACGTTGCGGTCCATCTGCCGGGTACTCTCTACGGCAGTCTTCATCTCACGGGAAGCGAGGTGGAGGGCATAGGAACTCTGTGTGATACGACTGATAGGGTCGGAGAGCGTCACGGCATCATTTTTGGAAAACAGATAGTAGTCATCGGGTGTTTCGCATCTTAGCAACCGGATGAAGCTGGTGCTGGCATAAAGTCCCAATCCTAACAGGCAGAGCACAGCTATGGCTATCGGCAGATTGTACTCGAAATTGAGCTGAGGGTGGCTGCCCACTTTTTTGCGGTAGGCCGACTCAGCCAAGACAATGGCGGCTATCACAAATGACAGGAGGCAATAGGTGGCGATGCTGCCTTTCGACAGGACGAACATCCGGAAAAACTCTGATGCCTCACGGCCATTGCTCTCAAGGAGTAGCGTGAGGTTGTAGGGTTTGATGGTCATTCCGAAATTCTGAAACAGGAATGTCGAAATGGTAAACAAGGCGACAATGACGATGTAGAAAACGATTTTCAACCATCTCTTTCCCACGGAGGCCACAATCACTGTAAAAATATAGGCCATCATCACGACAAAGGAGAATTGCCCTAACAGGTTAAGAACTCCGACATTAGGGTCGGGCTTGACAATCTGGCTATGAATGGCGCGGAAGGTGTCTGTGCCTATCAGCAAAATGAAAGCCACGAAAAATGGCAATTCACGGAGGATGGGCGAGACAATGGCGGAAGTTATCCTTGAGAAAAAGTTGGGCTTCATATGATTGTTGGATGATTATAAAATGAAAGGAGCGTTTGTTTGAAAGTCTTGAATGGTTTTACTTTGCAAAATTACAAAAACCAATTGACTTTTCAACAACAAACGTCCCTTCATTATAGTCTTGACGATGATTATGGTGTCAGTTCGTCAAAACTGAGGGTAAACAAATGCTTACTTAAACAGCAACTGAGCCATCTGATAGAGACTGCGACGCCAGGTGAGGAACTCATGGGCTGTTCCCTCTGAGATATAGCCGTGAGCGTTGAAACCTGCGGCTTTCAATGCCTCAACGGACGACTTGATAGCGTCGGGCTGCTCCTTGCTGCCGCAGCTCTGGAAAATCATCTTCACCTGGTTCTTGTCCTTAATGTCTTCAGGGGCATACTGTCCACCGCTGAGCAAACCATAGTAAGCGAAGACCTCTGGACGGCGAAGGGTAATGGTCTTCGTCTCCATGCCACCCATCGACAGACCGGCCATGGCACGGTGGGCCTTGTCGGCATAGGTCTTGAAGTGGGTATCAATATAAGGTATCAACTCGTCAACGAGGACGGTCTCAAACTCCTTGGCAGTAAACTGCTGCAAACCGCCGAACTGAATGTTGTTGGTCATACCATAGGTCATCACAATGATGAATGGCTTGATTTTGCCGTCGGCAATGAGGTTATCCATGATGAGGTTGGCATGACCCTGGGTGCTCCATGCTGTCTCATCCTCACCCCAGCCATGCTGCAGGTAAAGGACGGGATATTTCTCTTTCTTGTTCTTGCCATATGATGGCGGGGTGTAAACAAAGGCACGACGAACAGTGTTTGTACTCTTGGAAGGGAAGAGCACTTGCTGAACATTGCCATGAGGGATGTCCATGCGCATGGCGTAGAAATCCTTGTCGTGAGCGGGTATCTCAATGCCGCTCTCCCAACGGGTGGAACCATAGTAGTTGTTGGTGCCGGGGTCATTGAACGTGCCACCGTCGACGGAGATGTGGTAATAGTGGAAACCCTCGTCCATTGGACCTTCGGTCGTGCCTACCCAAGAACCATCATAGGTCTTATGCAACTT
>CACXDY010000173.1 GCA_902766505.1 uncultured Prevotellaceae bacterium | reverse complement strand
TAAATTAACCTTCGGTTGATTTTTGTCACGACTCAGCAAACATTATGCAAGCATAATTTTTTGCATTCGCTGCTCCAAAAATTTGGCTTTTCACTCACTTAATCGTAACTTTGACTTCGTCGAAGTCACTATCGTTCAGAAAATCTCAAATAAATTTGGCTTTTCACTCACTTAATCGTAACTTTGCAACCCAAACCAAATATATTGATAGAAAATGCCATATCTTTTTACTTCAGAGTCCGTGTCGGAAGGACATCCCGACAAAGTGGCTGACCAGATATCAGATGCTATACTCGACCAGTTCTTAGCTTATGACGAGCACTCAAGATGTGCCGTGGAAACTTTTGTCACTACCGGACAGGTGGTCATCATGGGAGAGGTTCGCTCAGAGGCTTATATAGACTTGCAGACCATAGCACGAAAGACCATCAACAATATCGGATACACCAAATCGGAATACCAGTTTGACGGCAATTCCTGCGGCATCATGTCGGCCATCCATGAGCAGAGTGCCGATATCAACCGCGGTGTCGACCGTGAGGGAGAGCAGGGAGCCGGCGACCAGGGAATGATGTTCGGCTATGCCTCCAACGAGACCGATGACTACATGCCCGTGTCGATGTATCTCGCTCACCTGATTATGTCCACACTGGCAGAAATCAGGCATGAGGGAAAGGAGATGACCTATCTGCGCCCCGACTCGAAAAGTCAGGTCACCGTAGAGTATGCCGATGACAATACCCCGCTCCGTATCCACACGATTGTGGTGTCGACACAGCATGACGAGTTTGACAATGACGATGAGCGTATGCTCAAGCGTATCTATGACGACGTGGTGGGCATCCTCATGCCACGGGTGAAGGCCAAGATTCATAACCCCAAGGTGCTCGCTCTCTTCGAGGGAGAAATCAAATATCATGTCAACCCCACAGGTAAGTTTGTTATCGGTGGTCCTCATGGTGACACCGGGCTCACAGGCCGCAAAATTATTGTCGACACTTATGGTGGTAAAGGTGCTCATGGCGGTGGCGCCTTCTCTGGCAAGGATTCCAGCAAGGTAGACCGCTCGGCTGCCTATATGGCCCGCTATATAGCCAAAAACATGGTGGCTGCCGGTGTGGCCGACGAGATTCTTGTGCAATTGAGCTATGCCATTGGCGTGGCAGAGCCCGTAAGTGTCTATGTGAACACTTATGGCCGCTCACATGTGGACATGACCGATGGAGAAATCGCCGACAAGGTCAAATCGATGTTCACCCTCACACCTCATGCCATTGAGACGAAACTCAAACTCCGTCAACCTATGTTCCTCGAGACAGCTGCCTATGGACACATGGGAAGACGCAATGAAATCAAGAAAAAGACATTCAGCAGCATGTATCACCCCACCAAGGTGATTGATGTGGAGCTCTTCACATGGGAGAAGCTCGACTGTGTGGATGAGATACGCAAGACCTTCGGCTTGTAATGCCTACATTACCCGGGAAATCAACATATCAGGTTATTCATCAACTGCCAGACAGCGCCAGCGAGTGGCAGAAAGATTCTGCCGTGCAGGCGTATTTCAATCCTGGGCAGGAAAATCAGTATAGTGACCGGATAGATACGTTGGGCTTGCCCGGACAACACTATGACAGACCGGCTCCACTGGTGGTCGCCGACAGTCTGGAATATCCTTCTGCTTATGGTTTCAAAATGACGGCAGAGAGTCAGCCCACTGCTCATGCCAGTGTCATGGCTGACCCCGTGCCTTATAGCCCGGGAAGGGATTCTCTGGTCGGGTCGCTGCTGATAGGCTCTTTCCTCATTGTCCTTCTGGCCACCGCCGTATCACGGAAATTCATGGGAAGAATGACCCGGAATCTTTTTTTCGTGGACAACCAGCGCACTACATCGGTCCCCGACACCACGGGAGAGCTTACTGCGCAGGGCATCATGGTAGGAGTTACCTCAGTGTTGTTGGCCATTGCCTATTTTTGTTTCTCCCTGTTGTACAAAGGAAACCGTTTCATGCTCCATCCACACCAGTTGCTGGGCATCTACTGGCTGGCTGTGGTCGGGTATTTCGTATTGAAAATTCTGCTGTACCAATGGGTGGGATGGGTGTTCTTCGATGTGAAAAAAATCGAACAATGGAATAAGTCGCAACTCTTTATCACGGCACTCGAAGGTATGGTGCTCCTGCCCATCCTGCTCCTGCATGTGTTTGGTCCATTAAATGCTCCAACCATGCTTTGTGTCGCACTGATTGTCGTCTTTTTAGTGAAAATACTCACTTTTTATAAGTCTTATCTTATCTTTTTTCAACGTCTTGGGGCTTTTTTGCAAATAATTTTGTACTTTTGTGCGCTCGAAATGATACCCTTGGTCGGATTGGTCGGCCTATTGGAGATTTTAAACAAAAATCTGGTAATAAATTTTTAGTACATTTATGATAAAGAAGATATTGGTGTCACAACCCAAGCCGACAAGTGAAAAGTCACCCTACTTTGCTATCGCACGTGATTTTGACGTGGAGTTGGTGTTCAGACCTTTTATTAAGGTAGAAGGACTCACTGCCAAGGAATTTCGCCAGCAGAAGGTGAATATACTCAATTTCACAGCCGTTGTGTTCACTTCGCGTCATGCGATTGACAATTTCTTCAATTTGGCCAAGGAGATGAGGGTGACCATTCCCGAAACCATGAAATATTTCTGTGTGACAGAGACCATCGCACTCTATATCCAGAAATATGTGCAATATAGGAAACGTAAGGTGTTCTACGGAACAACAGGTAAAATCGTCGACCTTGTACCCACTATGGTGAAGCACAAGACCGAGCGCTACCTCGTTCCGATGAGCGATATTCACAATAACAGCGTGCAGGAACTGCTCGAGTCGAAAAAACTTGATTTCCAAGAGTGTGTCATGTACCGCACTGTCAGTGATGACTTCACTCCAGAGGAAGTGGCACAGTTCGACTATGACATGCTGATTTTCTTCTCTCCTGCTGGACTCAATGCGCTGACCAAGAACTTCCCGGATTTCAAGCAGGGCGATATACGTATCGCTGCTTTTGGACCTGCTACTGCCAAAGAGGTGGAAGACCGCGGGCTGCGCCTTGACCTTAAGGCACCGACACCAGATTTCCCTTCCATGACTGGTGCTTTGAGAGACTACCTCAACAAGCAAAAGTAAACGGCCTATGCCAACCACGGACGGCAACTCTCTCGGAAAGAATGAGCGCGTCTATGGCCTGACGTTGGTAGAGGCTCTCTTCAAAGGCGGTGGAAGCCGCTCCATGCCCTGTTTCCCCATCAGGCTTGTTTACTGTTTCACAGAACGGGACACGGCACCCGCAAGGATGCTGGTCAGTGTGCCAAAGCGCTGTCTGCACCATGCCGTGGAGCGCAACAGGGTGAAGCGCCAGGTCAGAGAGGCTTACAGGCTCAACAAACATCTCCTTGACGGGCTGATGGAGCAAAAACCAGATAAAACCCTGCTGCTGGCTTTCATCTGGATGGATGACAAAACGCATAGCAGCAGTGAAGTGGCAAAATGTGTGGAAAAGCTGCTCAAAAGGGTGGGGGAGAAGATATGAGCACATGGCGCAACATCATCCGGTGGATCAGGAGAATAATCATTTGGCTGTTGCTGCTGCCCATCGCTTTTTATCAACGGTGCATCAGTCCATTCACACCGCCCTCATGCCGGTTCACACCCACCTGCTCGGAATACGCACGGCAGGCAATCGTCAAGCACGGGCCTTTGAAAGGTCTCTATCTCGCTATCAGGAGAGTGCTCAGATGCCACCCATGGGGCGGAAGTGGTTACGACCCGGTGCCATAACAATTAAACCTATTTAATAATAAATATAATTATCACTTCGATGGCAAAGAACTTCGTAGAAGAACTTAGATGGCGCGGCATGCTCGCTCAGATTATGCCGGGCACAGAGGAATTCCTCAACAAAGGCATGGCGACGGCCTATCTGGGAACGGACCCAACCGCCGACAGCCTTCACATCGGCCACTTGTGCGGCATCATGATGCTCAGACATCTGCAGAGATGTGGACACAAACCCATCATCCTGGTGGGTGGAGCAACAGGTATGATTGGCGACCCCTCGGGCAAAAGCCAGGAGCGCAACCTGCTCGATGCCGACACACTGTATCATAACCAGGAATGCATCAAGAAGCAGGTGGCTAAGTTCCTGGATTTTGAGGCTGAGGGACCCAACAGTGCCGAGATGGTGAACAACTATGACTGGATGAAGGACTTTACGTTCCTTGATTTCGCCCGTACAGTGGGAAAACATATCACAGTCAACTACATGATGGCTAAGGACAGCGTGCAGCAGCGACTGAATGGTACTGCACGTGACGGTCTTTCCTTCACCGAGTTCACCTACCAGTTGCTGCAGGGCTACGACTTCCTCCATCTATATCAGACCAAAGGCTGCCAACTGCAATTAGGTGGTAACGACCAGTGGGGCAATATGACTACCGGTACGGAGCTTATCCGCCGAATGCTTGGCAGCGAGGCTGAGGCTTATGCACTTACCTGTCCGCTCATCACCAAAGCCGACGGCAAGAAGTTCGGCAAGACAGAGAGCGGCAACGTGTGGCTGGATCCCGCCCGCACCTCCCCATATGCTTTCTACCAGTTCTGGTTGAATGTCAGCGATGATGATGCCGAGCGATATATCAAGATTTTCACCAGTCTCGACCGTGAGACCATCGACGCACTCGTTGAGGAGCACAGGCAAGACCCGGGCAGACGCGTGTTGCAGCGCAGACTGGCCGAGGAGGTTACCGTGATGGTGCACTCACAGGAGGATTTGGACATGGCTATCGAGGCCACGAACATCCTCTTCGGAAAATCCACCAAGGAGAGCCTGCTCAAACTCGATGAGAAGACACTGCTTGATGTCTTCGACGGTGTGCCCCATTACCACCTTGACAAAGCCCAACTGGGACAGCCTGCCGTGGAACTCTTCACCCGCGACGATGTCAAAGTCTTTGCCAGCAAGGGCGAGATGCGGAAAATGGTGCAGGGCGGCGGTGTGTCGCTCAATAAAGAAAAGCTCGCTGCTTTCGACCGTGTCGTGACCGCCGACGATCTCATCGACGGAAAGTATCTGCTCGTGCAGCGGGGAAAGAAAAACTACTACCTCATCATCGTAGAGTAGCAAAGCTTGCTGATAACCAGCTTCCCCCAAACAACACAAAGCTCACTGAAAAAGAACACAATTTGGATGATGGACTTTTTCAGTGAGCTATTATGTATAAAAATAACTGTATGATGGCCAAAAGAATCGATTATATTGACGGAATGAAAGGATTGGCTGCTGTCAGTGTCTTTTTGTGGCATTTCTCTTTGAGTACAGGGCATTTGTATTGGTCCTATGATGAGCTCTTGGCAAATCCTGTCATAAAGTTCCTTATTGATGGAGGACTTGCTGTGTGCATTTTCATCTTACTGAGCGGATTCTCCAATAGTTTGGCTATAGCGAGAAAACCAGCAACAATAGAAACGGTAAAAACAACGCTGGTAAAAAGATATCTTCGTATGGCAGTTCCCATTGCTCCCATCTTGGTGGCTGTTTTTGTGATGAGATGCTGTGGACTCATGACAAATGGTGAATTTGCCCAATGGGCTTCATGGAAACAAGCAGTTCATTGTTATAATGATGATACGATGAATTTCTTGTTGCCTTTCAGATTGATAAAGGCAATACTTTTTTCTCCGTTAGGTGATTCCACTGGAGTTGAGTTACCCATTTGGATGTTGAAATACATTCTATGGGGTTCGTATTTTATCCTTATTCTTCACATCATAACAAACAAGATGAAGGATATGGGCAAATTGGCCGTTTCCATTTTTATGTTTTTTCTTTGTGGGTATATGCTCAGCGCTTATTATTATCCCATGATAGCAGGCTACATGTTCTATTCCTTTTATCCTGTCATTCAACGGAGTAAATTTATGTATGTCTTTTCGGCCATATCTCTCGCCCTTGCCCTTATCTGTTATTTTTTCATTTCTCAGATACCATTTCCCCTCAATGTGGCGATTACGGCAATATTGATCTTTGGTGGTGTTATTACAAACCCTTTATTGCAAAAAATCTTGAGTATTGAAATTTTTAAAAAATTGGGCAGGATTTCTTTCATGTTGTATCTAGTCCATATGCCTATCATTTGTTCCTTATCTCATTTTTTGTATATTCATATACCTATAGCCAACATGAGAATTCTCAGTTTGATAGTCCTTTTGATAACAACTGTAACCGTGATTTTTTTTGCTCATATGGCGACAGTTTGGATAGAAGAAAAGTGGAGTAAAAAAATCATTGACAAGGTATTGGCAAGGATTTGATCACCATACTCTTTCTCATTCTTCTCTTATAGAAAATGCAAGTTTTTGAAAAAATATCCGAAAAATTTGGTGGTGGTGTAAAAAAGCACTAACTTTGCACCCACTATTGGGTCATGGTGTAATGGTAACACTACAGGTTTTGGTTCTGTCATTATGGGTTCGAGTCCCGTTGACCCAACATCCTCGGGGGATTTCCAGCTTTGGATATCCCCCGATGTTTTTTTCGAAAAACATGCACTCGTTTCATTTTTTTTGTGTAAGTTTGCAGCAAACAAACGATAAGCTACTAAAAGGATTATGAAAACAAATTATGAGATTCGCTATGCGGCCCATCCTGAGGACGCAAAAAGTTATGACACCAAACGCATACGC
>CACXDY010000172.1 GCA_902766505.1 uncultured Prevotellaceae bacterium | reverse complement strand
TTGGCCTCCTGCGGCATAGCCTATGCGATGCGCTATATCCGTGCTGCTGTGGAAGGTGGTGTGGAGATAGGCTTCAAGGCCGCCGATGCCGAGAAAATCGTCAATCAGACAGTCAAGGGAGCCGTCTGCCTTCTCCAGGCCACGGGTGAGCATCCCGAAGCAGCCATTGACAAGGTCACCACGCCTGGCGGTGTCACCATCAAGGGATTGAACGAGATGGAACATGCAGGTTTCACCTCCGCCGTCATCAGAGGAATCAAAGCCGGATTAAAATAACTAACTATACATTATGGAAGAACAAATCATTCAAATAGGAGAGCGCCTGCGCGGCCTGCGCGATGTGCTCGACATCACAGCAGAGGAGATGGCCAATCTATGCGGTATCAGTGTAGACCACTATCTAAAGATGGAAAGCGGAGAAAGTGAACTTTCGGTGGCCAATCTGCAGAAGATAGCCAAGGAATACGGGGTCTCCCTCGATGTCCTTATGTTCGGCGAGGAGCCCAAGATGAGTTCCTACTTCCTTACCCGCAAGGGGCACGGCATGAGTGTTGAGCGCCGCAAGGCCTACAATTATGAGTCTCTGGCCAGTGGTTTCCGTGGCCGCAAGGCCGACCCGTTCATCGTGACCGTGGAGCCCAAGCCGGCCGACACCCCCAAGGAAATGAATTCGCACAGCGGGCAGGAGTTCAACATGGTGCTTGAAGGCACTCTTCAACTCACCATCGGCACCAAATCCCTCACCCTCAACGAGGGCGACTCCATCTATTTCGATGCCACCCAACCCCACGGGATGTTGGCTGTCGGCGACAAGCCTGTAAAGTTTCTCGCCATTATCTTCTAATACGCGCAAACAATGGTAGAAAGATTTCTTACGCAGACCACCTTCACGTCGGTGGAGGATTTCAAGAAGAACCTGCATTTCAAAATCAAGGAGAATTTCAATTTCGCTTATGATGTGGTGGATGCCTGGGCTGAGGAACAGCCCGACAAGACAGCACTGATATGGACCAACGATGAGGGCGCAGAGGTTGTGCTCAGTTTCCGCGACCTCAAGGAGCGCAGCGACCAGGCCGCCTCCTATCTGCAGTCCTTAGGCATCTCACGCGGCGACATGGTGATGATTATCCAGAAACGACGCCTGGAGTGGTGGATTACAATGCTTGCCCTTTGCAAATTGGGCGCAGTGGCCATTCCAGCCACCCATATGCTCACAAAAAAAGACATCGTTTACCGCAACACACGGGCTTCGGTGAAGGGCATCATCTGTGTGGGCGAGGAATATGTGCTCAGTCAGGTGAAAGCCGCCATGGAAGCCAGTCCCACGGTAGAGGTGCTCGTCAGCATAGGTCCCGATGTACCGGAAGGGTTCCATGACTGGCACGCCGAAATCGGACAGGCGCCAGCCTTTGTCCGTCCGTCACATGTCAACACCAACAGCGACACCATGCTCATGTATTTCACCAGTGGCACCAGCGGGGAGCCCAAGATGGTCGCCCACGACCACCTCTATGCCCTCGGACATCTCACCACGGGAGTGTTCTGGCACAACCTCGCAGAGGACAGCATCCATCTCACGGTGGCCGACACCGGTTGGGGCAAGGCCGTCTGGGGCAAGTTCTACGGACAGTGGTTTGCCGGTGCCGCCGTGTTTGTCTATGACCATGAGAAATTCTCTGCCGACAACATGCTTCAGCAGATGGCTAAATATCACGTCACCTCCTTCTGTGCTCCTCCCACCGTCTACCGGTTTATGATTCGCGAGGATTTCTCTCACTACGACCTCAGTGCCCTCCGCTATTGCTGCACGGCCGGCGAGGCGCTCAACCCTGCCGTATATGAGAAATTCCGTCAACTCACCGGTATCCAATTGATGGAAGGATTCGGACAGACAGAGACCACGATGACCTTAGGCACCATGCCCTGGATGACACCCAAACCCGGAAGCATGGGCATGCCCAATCCTCAATACGACATCGACCTGATTAAACCCGATGGAACGAAATGCGAGGACGGTGAGAAAGGCGAAATTGTCGTGCGTGTGGGAGACAGGAAACCCATTGGCCTTTTCAAGGAATACTACCGTGATGAGGAACTTACGCGTGAGGCATGGCACGACGGCATCTACCACACCGGAGATGTGGCATGGCGCGATGAAGACGGCTACTACTGGTTTGAAGGCCGCATCGATGATGTCATCAAGAGCAGCGGCTACCGCATTGGGCCGTTTGAGGTGGAAAGTGCCCTCATGACCCATCCCGCCGTAGTGGAGTGCGCCATCACCGGAGTTCCCGACGACATCCGCGGCATGGTGGTGAAAGCCACCGTGGTGCTTGGCAAAGAGTGGAAGTCGAAGGCTGGTGATGAACTGGTCAAAGAACTTCAAAACCATGTGAAACGTGTGACCGCCCCCTACAAATACCCCCGTATCATTGAATTTGTAGACGAACTTCCCAAGACCATCAGCGGCAAAATCCGCCGTGTGGAAATCAGGAAAAACGACATGAAAGGGTAAGCCCCTCCCACCATGCAGAAAAAGAGAATAGTCATCAAAATCGGCAGCAATGTCATCACCCGCAGCGACGGCAAACTCGATGTCACCAGGATGTCGGCCATCGTCGACCAGGCTGCCTGGCTGCATGCCAGGGGTTACGACGTGATATTGGTCTCCAGCGGTGCTGTGGCCAGTGGCCGTGGAGAACTCAAGGTAAAACGTCGCCTTGACAGTGTTGCCCAGCGGCAACTCTATTCCGCATTGGGCCAGGCAAAACTCATCAACCTCTATTACGACCTGTTCCGCGAATACCATATCCATGTCGGCCAGGTGCTCACCATGAAGGAGAATTTCAGTTCGCGCCGTCAGTATCTCAACCAGCGTGAGTGCATGACGGTCATGCTCGACAACGGCGTCATCCCTATCGTCAATGAAAATGACACCGTGAGCGTCACCGAACTGATGTTCACCGACAATGACGAACTGTCGGGCCTCATCGCCTCGATGATGGGTGCCGAGACACTCATCATCCTGAGCAACATCGACGGCATCTATGACGGACCACCTGCCGACCCCCAATCCAAGGTGATCACCCGGGTGGAGCCAGGCACCGACCTGAGCACCTATATCCAGGCAGAGCACAGCGGATTCGGCCGTGGCGGCATGCAGACCAAATACAACATCGCCCGCAAGGTGGCTGAAGAGGGTATCCGTGTCATCATTGCCAACGGCAAGCGCGACAACATCCTGCCATTGCTGCTCGAACATCCTGAAGACACGCCTCATACTGAGTTTGCCCCTGCTGTCGACGAGGTGACCGGCATCAAGAAATGGATAGCCCACAGCAACAGTTTTGCCAAAGGAACCATCACCGTCAGCGCACCCGCCCGCGATGCTCTCTGCGGACCACGTGCCGTCAGTCTGTTGCCGGTAGGCGTCATTGCCGTGGATGGCGATTTCGAGGAGGGCGACCTTGTAGGCATCAATGATGAGAACGGGCAGAGAATCGCTGTCGGCCGCATAGCCTGTGACAGTGACATCGCCCGCGAAATCATGGGCAAGCACGACCAGAAACCCCTCATCCATTACGATTATCTTTATATAGAATCTTGATATGCAACTCATCCAAACCTTCGAGCGCGCCAAGGAAGCCAGCCGTGAACTCAACCTTATCAGCGATGCTCAGAAAAGCGAAATCCTCCATCTTGTGGCCGATGCCATTGGCCAAAACAAAGAGGCCCTGCTGGAGGCCAATGCCCGCGACTTGGCCCGCATGGACCGTGCCAATCCCTTATACGACCGTCTGTTGCTCGACGCCAAACGGCTCGACACCATCGCCAGCGACATGCGTCATGTGGCAGAACTACCCAGCCCGTTGGGCAAGACTCTGTGTGACCGCACCCTCGAAAACGGTCTTCACCTTCGCCGGGTGAGCGTTCCTTTTGGTGTCATAGGCATCGTCTACGAAGCACGACCCAACGTCAGTTTCGATGTCTTCGCCCTCTGTTTCAAGAGCGGCAATGCCTGTGTGCTCAAGGGCGGCCGTGATGCCGACGACTCCAACCAGGCCATCATCGCCCTGATTCACGACGTGCTGCGTCAAGCCGGTGTCAATCCATCGGTCGTGGAATTGCTCCCTGCCACCCATGAGGCTACCGCCGAGATGCTCAATGCCGTGGGATATATCGACATCTGCATCCCCCGTGGCGGGAAGAGGCTCATCGAATTTGTGCGCGACAATGCCCGGGTGCCTGTCATCGAGACAGGAGCCGGAGTCGTGAACACCTATTTCGACATCGAAGGCGACCTGACTATCGGACGACTGATAGTCAACAATGCCAAGACACGTCGAGTCAGCGTATGCAATGCCCTCGACTGCCTCATCATCCATCAGGGACGTCTTTCCGACCTGGCCGAACTCACGGCCCCACTCATCATCAGCAATGTGGTGATACATGCCGACGACGAGGCCTATGACGCCCTGCAGGGAAAATATCCTGCCGAACTGCTCAAGCATGCCACTGACGACAGTTTCGGCACCGAGTTCATGGACTATGCCATGGCCATCCGTACCGTACCCACCGTGGAGGCTGCCATCCGTCATATCACCCAATACGGCAGTGGCCACAGCGAGTGCATCATCACTGAGAACAAGGCCACCGCTGCCATGTTTGAGTCGCAAGTGGATGCTGCCTGTGTCTATGTCAACGCGCCTACGAGTTTCACCGATGGCGCCCAGTTCGGACTTGGTGCAGAAATCGGCATCAGCACTCAGAAATTGGGTCCGAGAGGTCCCATGGGCTTAGATGAGATTACCACCTACAAATGGCTCATTGAAGGTCATGGACAGACGCGTGCCTAAAAAATCAAAGACCAATAAACCTTTTGAATAAATATGAAAAAAATCATTCTGTCATTGTTCTGGATGTTACTGTTCAGCACTGCCGTTTCCGCCCAGGTGAAGACCTTCAAGACGGTGGTGGAAGATGAGACCATGGTGGTGAATGCCAGTGACTGTGTGGACCGTTCGCGCAACAACTACCTCATGTGGGTACGTTATGACTATAAGGACAAGAAAGCCTGCAAGAAGGCCGCCAAACTTGACGGTGTGAGCGGCAAACCCGTGAGAGCAGAGGTGTTGTATGAGTTTGATGAGCACCTGCTCACCTACCGTATCATCACCAAGAAATACTATGATAAGAAGGAGATGGTGCTGAAGGAGAAAATCTATTACAATGCGCCATGGAATCAAATCGACGAATACGACTACTCACTGAAGTTGGCCATTTACATGACCGGGGCTTTCCACATCGTAGCCGGATGATATTCTTCAGAGAAAAAGATCAAGATTCGCTCTAACCCACAAAAAGTAAAAAAATGAAGAGTCAGAATTGTCAAACATTCTTTCATGTAAAAGACTTGGGCGACCTTAACAAGGCCCTTGCCGAAGCAAGAGAAATCAAGCAAGACCGTTACGCATACCAACATCTTGGCCGCAACAAGACGTTGCTCATGATATTCTTCAACAACAGTCTGCGCACCCGATTGTCCACACAGAAAGCCGCCACCAACTTAGGTATGAACGTCATCGTGCTCGATGTCAATGCCGGAGCATGGAAACTCGAGACCGAGCGCGGTGTCATCATGGACGGCGACAAGAGTGAGCACCTGCTGGAAGCCATACCCGTCATGGGAAGTTACTGCGATATCATCGCCGTGCGGTCCTTCGCCGGACTCACCGACCGCGAGTTCGACTACGCAGAGACCATCGTTGGCCAGTTTGTCAAATACAGCGGCCGGCCCGTCGTTGCCATGGAGACAGCCACCGTGCATCCCCTACAGGCTTTTGCCGACCTCATCACCATCGAGGAGTACAAGCCTGTGGCAAGACCTAAAGTGGTGCTCACATGGGCGCCCCACTGCCGCGCCCTTCCCCAAGCCGTTCCCAACTCCTTCGCCCAGTGGATGAACGCCGCCGATGTGGATTTCGTCATTACCCATCCCGAAGGTTATGAACTCGACCCTGCTTTCGTGGGCAATGCCAAGGTGGAATACGACCAGCGCAAAGCCTTGGAAGGTGCACATTTCGTCTATGCCAAGAACTGGAGTTGTCCGGGTGTGACACGTCCCGAGGATTACGGCAAGATTATCAACCGCGACATGTCGTGGACCATCGACACCGAGCATATGTCGTGGACAGACAATGGTTATTTCATGCACTGTCTGCCCGTGCGCCGTGGGCTGATTGTCACCGATGATGTCATCGAGAGCGACCACTCTATTGTCATCCCCGAAGCCGCCAACCGCGAGATATCGGCACAAACGGTACTGAAGAGAATCCTTGAAGGTTTGCAATAAGATGAAAAAGAACCGCCAAGCATCCCAATTCCTGCCCACCCGATGGGAAGCCATCGTGGTGGGTTTATGGGGTATTGCCTGCGTGGCATTCTTCCATTTTTGCTACCGCTACCATTTCTTTTTTCAGGAGCAGAACCAGTTGTTCCTGCTCACAAAAGGATATGCCGCTTCCTATTTCCAGAAACCGGCATGGGCGGCCTGTCTGTTGGGCGACTTCCTCACCCAATTCTATTATTACCTCTATGCCGGACCGGTCATCCTGACGCTCACCCTGCTCGTTTTAGGCGATTTGGCGAGAAGAGCCCTGCAACAAACCGGCATATCGAGGCGCTGGGCTTTTGCCGCGGCGGTCATACTGATAACCATTGAGGCCATTTTCTCCCTTCATGTGACTTACCGCCTGTCGTCCATCATTGCCCTTGCCGGCGGCATGGCTGCCTTCCTTCTGGCAAGTTGGCTGTTCCGCTACGGACGCTGGGCTGCAGCCGCTACGATGACCATTCTCTCCGTGCTCACCTACTGGCTCTTTGGCTACGGACTATGGGCTTTCCAACTGTTAGCCATTCTTTATGTTGTCTGTCACCTCCGGAAAAAGCCATTCCATTGGAGCACATGCTTCTATTTCCTGCCCGTGTTGTTGGCCTTCCCCATCGTGCTTGCCGGCAAGGGACATTACTACCTGAAAGCCGACAAAGCGCTCACCTATCCGGGCATCGGCAAACCTGTTCTTCCCGACTTCCTGTTGGAGAAGGATTTTGCCGTCGACAATGAATACCATTTCGGACATTATGGGAAAGTGGAGCAAATCGTGGAGCAGGCCGACCAGCGAACGGAGGAAATGCTGTTCTTCTACAATCTCGTGCAGGCGCAAAAGGGAAGTCTACCCGACCAACTGCTGAAATACGTGCCCAACCAACTCGGCACTTTCTACACCATCGGTCCGCAGACCCCGCGTCTGACCATCATCAACATGAATGAACTGTATTGGGTCTTAGGCGACATGACTCTCACCGAACGGGCAGCCATGATGACCCATGTCTTCTCACCCCACAACCGGAATGTGAGGATGGTCAAACGGTTGGCAGAATGCAACTTGGTGAGCGGCGACACGCTGGCCGCCAATAAATATCTGCGGATACTCAGCAAGACCCTTGCCTACCGCTCATGGGCTCGTGATGCCCAAGACGGCAAAGGAACAGAATATCTTCGCGAGAAACAAGCATTTGTCAACAAGGCTGATACCATCCGGCTTACCGACAACCTGCATATGGTGATGATGGAACTGCTCGACTCCAATCCCCGCAACACGGTTGCCCTCGACTACATCCTTTGCAGTACGCTGTTGCTCAAGGATATCGAGAACTTCAAACGCGACTACGACCGTTATTGTTACGATGCCGGTCAGGAACGGGTGAAGCCTCTCTATCAACAGGCGCTGATGATTTACCTCGCAGGCACCAATGCTCCAGAGGAAGAATGGGCAAAATATATCCACGACCCGCTGCAGACCCAACGGTTCGCCGACTACAACCAGCACCGCAGCGACCCGCGGTTCAGCGACACTTACTGGTATTATTTCGACACTGCCAAAGCACCCAAACCATGAGCATCAAGCATCTCGTCATCACGGCCATAGTCCTTGCTGCACTGGCAGCATGCACGCCTACCCCGTCGAATCCACGGCAGAGCGGCGAGAGGCCTCCCATGTATCCTGACTACACCGACATCTGGATACCCCGCAACATTGCCCCCCTCAACTTTCTTGTGCGTGGCGAGGTGGAGGCCGTGGAACTGAAGGCAACATGCGAGGGCGACAACATGACCGTCAATGCCAGGGGCAATGCGGTATGCTTTGACGTGAAAGAATGGAAAACCTTTTTGGAAAAACATACAGGAAAATCCATTGAGGTCACCGTCACCACCCTGCACGATGGCATCTGGACAGCCTACAAGACATTCCAATGGACGGTGGTCGATGACCCCGTTGACCCTTATCTCACCTACCGGTTGATAGAGCCCGACTACGAGATATTCCAGAACCTCTCCTTACGTGAGCGCTGTGTGGAGAATTTCAGCGAGAGAGCCATCAGCGACTATGGTCTGACGGGCAACCGCTGCATGAACTGCCACAATTATGGCAGTCAAGACCCCAACCTCTCCATGCTCTATGTCCGAGGCGAGGGTGGTGGCGCCATTCTCAACCAGGGCGGCGAACTGACCAAACTCAATATCAAGACCCCCGACATGGTGTCGGGAAGTGTCTATTATGGATTCAGTCCAAGCGGCCGTTATATCACCTTCTCTACCAACGTGATTATTCCGGCATTCCATGCCACAGCAAGCAAACGGCTGGAGGTGTTCGACCGCTCCTCCGATGTCTATGTGGCCGACCTGCAGACCAACACGATCGTGAGGACTCCTTTGCTCAACGACAGCACGGCTTTCGAGACCTTCCCCACCTTCTCCCCCGACGGAAAATACATTTATTTCTGTACCTCTCCCCATGTCGACCTGCCGGGAGAATTGAAAGAGATGCGTTACAGTCTCTGTAGGATAGCCTTCGACGAGACCACCGGTCGTCTCGGCCAACAGGTAGACACCCTGCTGTCGGGAAGCAAGACGGGATGTTCTGTCTGTCATCCAAGAATCAGTCCCAACGGGAAATACATCATCTACACCGTGGCTGATTATGGCACATTCCCCATCTGGCATCAAGAATCCGACTTGCAGATGATGAACCTCTCCAACGGCAGTATCGACCAACTGTCGGTCGTGAACAGCAGCAAAAGTGATACCTACCACAGTTGGAGCAGCAACAGCCATTGGCTCGTCTTTGCCTCGAAGAGAGATGACGGATTGTATGGAAAGCCCTATTTCACTTATATAGACGCCACTGGGAAAGCACACAAACCCTTTGTGCTTCCCCAGCGTGACCCCAATTTTTACGATGACTGCCTGAAGTCATTCAATGCCCCGGAATTGGGCAAAGGCAAACTGCCATTTGATGCCGCCGATGTGAAAAAAGCAGTGGACGGTCAGGCTGTGGACATGAAATAGCGCCCACTACTTGGAATTAGGCACCCGCTCATCAGAAAGAATGGCTCTGGCAGCCGCATGGCTGTCAAATTCCACCCGTGACTTTGTGAAATCAGGAGTATTGAAAGAATACAGCGTCGCCTCATAATAGCGGCGTGGATGACGCTGCGGCAGCAGGAATGGCTTGGAGCAATGTCCCTTTTCATCCATACACGTCAGATATAACCGTGAATACAGACCATCGTCCCTGCGGCTGGTGAAAACAATCCATCGGCTGTTGGACGACCAGTTGTGATAACTGTCGGCACCCTGGCTGTTGATTTCATCCAAAGGCCTTGCCTCCCCCGTCGACAAGTCAAGCAGCCATTGGTCGGCCTCTTCGTGCCAGATGGAGAAATAGCCATAGTCTATCAGCGTGAAAAGGATAAACTTGCCGTCATACGACGGACGCGGCCAGGTCAGACTCTTTCCCATCGCCACGGCATTGAACAAGGTGTCCACCTGCTGCCCTAATTTTCCCTTGTCGGGGTCAAAGGCTATCCGGCACAGATTATATTTCTCCTCCTTGAAATGAGAAGGATAGGTTTGTTGCCGGCAAGTGGTGAAATACAAGGTACGTCCATCAGGCGAGAATACGGGTGTATTCTCCGACCAATCGGGAGTCTTCACGATGGAATCAGAGATGACCATATGCCGCTCAGGGTCGTAGACAAAAATGTCGGAGGAGAGGTCGAACACTTCAATGCGCTCATCCTTCACCACATGAAAACCCTGACGTGTCTGATTGGTGGAAAACGCACAATACTTGCCCGAAGGATGCCAATAGGGATAAACCATCGACCCGCCCAACAGTTCGTTCTTGGCGGCCAGCCATTCCGGCTTGCCATTGCGCTGAATCATGGTGGCCCCGTGGTCACCCCTGACGTGGAACACCATCTGGGCTGGATCCGTACGGTTGGCTGTATGACAGTTGACACACATCCCAGGCACCTGCGTATTGTCGATGACGGCCTCCTCGTCGAAATTGGCGAGACACCGCTGGTAGATACCCATATGGCTGTAGGTCTCATAACCGGGGGCGACCCTGCGGTAGGTGAGTCCCCATTCATCCAGGTCGTATTTGCTCACATGGATGGCAAAATCCTTATATTGAGTCCATTGCCCGTCCTTTCGTCCACACACAGTGACGGTGAGCGAACTGCCGCGGTTGGCTTCCAGCAATGCGTGCCAGTCCTCTTCATCAAAACAGGCCTCGCGCCCGCTGACATGCAGTTCACCCCCCTTCGAACCCTTTACCCTGACGTCAATGGCATCAGCCGACTGGTCATCAAGGCAGAAATTCAGGGGAGCAATGCCCACAGGTACCGTTACCCCCACATAATCAGGGAATATCTCAGGCCACTCGGCCGACTGTTGGGGATTCTCCACAGATGGAGAACAACTGCCCAGCCAAAACAAACAGGCTATTAAGGCAAAAAAACTCATCGAATTGCGTATGCTCATGGTTGTCCTCCTCCTGAAAGATAATACCAAACCGTTTCTTTAAAGCGCTGCATCTGAGGCGAGTTGATGCCCGCCGACTTATAGGTCTGTACAAACTCCTGCAGTTGCTGCAACACCATGGGACTCACCACTCCGGCAGGAATTTCCTGGTTATGGCTCATCAGCGCATAGGCAAGCGCCTGTTGGCTGACAGTAGACTGATAAGGCACTTTCGACCTTACCACCTGCAGATAGTTCATAAAGGTATCGACATCCCCTTTCAACAATGGGCAGAGCAACAGGTATTGAATAGCCATCGTATTCTGGTTGTCGCGCAGGAACAGTTGTCCGCAGATTTTGTCTATCTCGTCCTCGCTGAACAGCAAATCGTTGGTCAGTCTCATACGCCGCATTTTACCATACAGCGGATGGCTGTTGATGCGTTCCTCCTGACCCAGCAACTGTTCGGTGCGCAAAGCCCAGTTACGGTAGAAAATCGTTTTCTTCAACATAGAGAGATATTTCGCCGCCACTTGATACTTGCCATTGATGAGATTGGTCTCCGCCAACCGTTTGATGGCCCTACCGCTCTTGTTGTAGTTGGGAATGGCTTCCATAGCCTCAAAGGCAAAACGCTGGGCGGTATTGACAAGTCCCAACTGAAAATAAGCCTCACCCGTCAACTGCAAAGTGGCGAAATTGCGCTCGAACTTCGGCAACAATCCCCCCACCCCACGCTGATAAAACGCAAAGGCACGGTCGCCCAACTGTCCTTTCATGGCCAAGGCCAAATTGGTGGCACAGACACTCATGGGCAAATCGGGCTGTTTGGCTGTCGACTTGTCGATAATGGCATCCCACTGACCTGCACGCACCAGATAGTCATACTCTATCAGGTCATATTTCCTCTGCTCGAAGGAAGCGGGCAAGCCAATGGCGAGCAACAACACCACGGCAGCGAGGCTGCCTATCGCCACCACCTTGCTCCGTTTCACCGCAACTCTTCCCAGCAGATGCCCAAAAGCGGCCAATGCCACACAAAGCAAGGCAATCACGACCAAGAGATAGGGCAAGGTCTGCACATAGCGGTAATAACTCAGTCCGAAGTAAAGACGTTGGGCGGGATAAGGGAGGCAACGGGTGAGAAGCCAGACAAAGAGAGCAAGCCAGACTACACCTGCCACCAACTGGACCATCATCTGCCCAACTGAGTCGTGCTCCTTTTTCCGGCTGAACGGCAGATACAAAGCCACCATCCATGCCAAAGGTCCAACCAGCCAATATAGAATCGGCAGAAAGATGAGGATGTATCCCCAACGGGCCCATTTGTTCTGAGGGACACACCACATGGCCAGCAAGGCCAGAATGAGCGACACCACCATGGTAAGCAACACACTCTCATCTCCCATAAGCAGCCACACGAGCGCTACAGGCAGGAAACTCAGGGGATACCAGGCATCTGAAACCGGCTGCATCAGTCTCCATACAAGACGCTGCATGAGCATATAGAGCAGGGCGATGACAACGGCTCCCAACGTCACGTTGTTGTAGAGTTGCACGAGGAACTCTGCCACATATCTTGCCACACCCCCAGGCTCTGCCACCCGCGACCACAGGAAGTCGCCATCGAGGAGAAAGAGTTGAAGTTGCTCCTGAAAAGCCAGGGCATGAGGGAAGCGCATCCGCCAGAAGACGAATGCTGCCAGGCCGAACACCAACGTGAGCGACACTTTCCCTATTCTATTGACTGACCGGCTCATGTGTATCGGCATCAAAGACTACCACCGTACTGTCGGGCATCATCCTCTTATAGGTCTTGGGATACATGTCCTGCAGGAAATCATGGAGCAACCCCTCTTTGAGGTTGACAGCCATCTGTCTCGTATAATTCTTGAAAACCAGGTGCACACTGTCGGCCCTGTCCTTCAGTTTTTGTGAAATCACCTGTTCGCCAGAGCCCTTGAGTTTGTAGACTTCCGCCATGGCTGTCCGGTAGGCTATATCGTCGGTCTCCTTCAGTCCTTTCCATTTATCCAAGGAGTCATTCTGTGGTGTTCCTACAGCATGGCTGACGGAGTCGATGGTCACCTGCACCTGACCGGGTTCCACCACCACGAGCAGAGGTTGCACGCCATCGCGGTAGTGATAGTCGACAAGGATTTTCGCCATCATCAGCGTGTCGCTGACAAACTCAAACCGGCCATTCTCGATAACGACAGAGTCGACCACCTCGCGGCGGTTGTCGGTGAGCGGCACCAGGAAGATGCGCTTGCCGTCATATCGGTCGGAAATGGTGCCGGAGATGCGGCATTTACCTTCATTGTTGCAATTGGTTGTCATGAAGGCCAAGAGGGCCAACATGAGGAAAAAACCTGTTTTTCTCATTGTCTTATCTTATTTTCACTTGTATTCTTTCTGGTCCGAACACCTGCCTGTAGGCCTCGCGGGCATCAAAATCCACCTTCACCTTGGTGAAATCAGCCACATTGTAGGCATCCATCAACTCATGGTAGAATTTCCGGGGATTGCGCTGCGGCAGGAGAAACGGTTTGGTCATGTGACCCTTATCGTCGATGGAAGAAAGGAAGAGTTGGGTATACATGCCGTCTTCACGTTTAGAGGCAAAGACCACCCAACGGCTGTTGGTGCTCCAACTATGCCAACTCTCCGTCTGTCCGCTGTTGAGTTCGGTCAGTGGCCGTGTCTCTTTTGTCCTCAAATCCATCAGCCACAAATCGGCTTCCGGCCTGCAGACAGGAAAATTTCCGCAGTCGGCCACAGTATACATGAGCCACCTGCCGTCGAAGGACGGTCTCGCCAGCACAAAACTCTTGCCTGTAGCCGGCCCGTTGAGCAACGTGTCTACCGTGGAACCGAAAGTGCCGGATGCGGCATCGAAGGACAGGGCACAAAGGCTGCATTTCACCTTCTCATATTCCGCCGGCATCTGACAAGGTTTCGAACTGCTGTAGTATAACGTGTCGCCTGCCGCCGAGAAGGCAGGGAATATCTCCAAATCCTCTGTTTGCAGCAACGGTGAGAGCACCAATTGGTTGTTTCTGGTGTCCAGGAGCATCACGTCGCTGAAGGAGTGATGCACCTCTATCCTTTGTCCTGTTCCCACATAGAACGACTGATGGACAGCATTCACAGCATAGGCGCAATAGTCACCGGCTGGATGCCAACTGGCATAACTGCCAGCCGACTTTGTACTGTCTGTCTTGGTGTTGAGCCATTGCTGACGGCCATCTTTCTGGATGAGTGTTCCTCCATTGTCGCCGCGTATCTGCATCGTCAACCTGCTGGGGTCGTTGCGGTTGGCCGTATGGCAGTTCATGCACCTGCCCGGGACGGTGGTTTCCGTGAGGATGGGGTCCTCGCGGAAGGAGTGCAGGTCGCGCTGATAGATACCGATATTGCCGCCGACCTCATAACCTGGCGGAATACGACGGTAGGTCAGGCCATAATCATCCAAAGGATAACGGCTGACATGAATGGGGAAATCCAAATATTTGGTCCATTGTCCATCTTTCAGTGCACACACGGTCACCATGAGGTCACCTCCCGTATTCTGCCGTGTCAACTCATGCCAGTCATCCAAATTGAAATCAGCAAAGATGCCCTGTGCATGCATTTCCCCGCCTTTGGTGCCTTTGACCACCACATCGATACACTCCACAGTCTCGTCGGCCATGGAGAAACAGAGCGGAGCGATACCTGCAGGGATGGTCACCCCCACATAATCGGGATAGATGTCAGGCAACTGGTCTGTCTGCCGTGGATTGCTCACACGGTGCCCACAAGCGGCCAGTGCCAGCATGGTCAGGAAAAAGAGGACTTTTCTCATGGTTGTGTATGCTGCAGTCTTTTGATATAATCCATATAAGGAGAACCATCTGCTTTGCCGTTGCTCTGGATGCACCTCACCACATCTTGATATCCGAGCGGCATGGCAGAATAGCCGCCATATCGCTGGGCCCAAGGCAGATATTGCGAGAAAGCCTGCACATTGCCGTTGAGCAGCATCTGTGCGAGCATATAGTCAAGAGCCATCTTGTTATCGGTATTGCCGATGAAAAGTTGTCCCAACATCTTGTCCATCTCTCCATAACTGAAGAGGAAATCGGATTTGTACCGCAGTTGCCGCTGTCTGCCCCATACAGGATGGGCATTGATTTTTGCCTCATCGCCAAGACATGCCTTGGCTTCCTTGGCCCAACCGCGGTAAAACAGGGTCTTGGACAACAGGTCGAGTTGCTTCCTGGCGGTCTGATAGTGTCCGTTGACAATCATGCACTCCGCGATGCGCTGGGTACACCTTCCGCTACGCTTGGCATTAAGGATTGACTCCTGGGTGTCAAACATATATCGTTGTGCGCTGTTTACCATACCCAACCTCCAGAATACCTCTGCTGAGGGCAACATCGAGGTGAGGTCGCGGATACGACCCATAACGAGCGCATCGGGGCCACTTTGGTAGAAGTCGAACATCCTGTCGGCCAACTGCCTTTTCTCAGCAAGTGCCAGATTGACGCAGACCGAACTGAACGGGGTTTGTACCTGGTATTTCTCTGCACGGTCGATGATTTCCGACCAACGTTCGTGACGCACCAAATAGTCCTGACGTATCAACTCGTATTTCTCGCGCTCGTATCCTCCGTTCACTGACAGGAAGGCCAATGCCACCAACATGCCTGCCTCTACAGGCCACATCCATTTTTGATGCGACAGCCTCGACAACAGCATCATGGCCACCATCACCAACGGAATCACCCACATCAGCGCATGACCATGCAACGGAATGCGGTAATAGACCCAACCTGTCAACACACTGTAAAGTTGCCATTCGGGCAACAGCCATCCATAGGCCACCCCTTGCATGGCAAGCAGCAAGAGAGGCATCCACCAACGCCGCCAACCGCCGTCGGCCACCCTCAAGGCTACATACAGCCAAGCCATGGGGCCAAACAGCCAATAAGCAATGGGAATGACTATCACATCGGCCAAGGCAGGCGCCCGCCGTAGGAGCAGGAAAAGGGCCGTTGACAACAATAAGGCCACGACATAGGCCATGAGCACACTCTCATCGCCCAACAGCCAAAGCAGCAATACGGGAGGAAAGAAACTCCACGCATACCAACCTTTGCCCTTTAAGCGCAACAAGGCTGCCGACAGTTGCTGCAAACCGACAAAGAGCAATGCCAAGAGCAAAGCCCCCAACCATTCCACATAATAGAACTGTACCAGCCATTCACCCAACCAGGCTGCCATGCCTCCTGGTATCCGCAAGGCATCACGCAGATAATCCCCGCTCCAGAGGAAAAGTTGATACTGCTCCTGATAGGACAAAGCATGAGGGTATCCCCATCCCCAAAAGAGGAAAACGGCGAGCCCCATCAACAGACTCAACCCTACCTTGATATATAATTGGGAGCAGTGTTTCATGATTTTGCAAAGTTACGAAAAATCGGGGGCAGAACAAAAAGAATAATCGGAATAATCAGAATAATCAGATGACTCAGAATATTCAGAATAATCAGAGTACTCGGAAAAATCAGAATAATCAGAGTATTCAGATTACTCAGATTACTCAGAGTATTCAGAATACTCCGAATAATCAGAAGCTATGCAGAATGAAGGGTGTGCCAATTTGATGGCACACCCTCATCCTTTTCCTTTCAAGCCCGAAGATTATTTAGCTTTGAAGTGCCAGAATGTGGCCTCACCCCAGCCGCCAAGGCTTCCGAAGTCGCCCTTGTCGGGATAGACCAGACACATCTTCTCAGGAGTCAGATAAACCACCTCGAACAATGTCGGCATGATGTTGTCGGGATCATTGTCGTGTGCATTAATCTGATATGGCCACAGGATAGTTCCTGCTGTCGTCTTCATATTAGCCACCTTCCAGTCGTTGGCCACACTGAGGTCAAACTCATAGGTACCGGAATTGATGACAGAACCGTTGCCGGCATAACGTGAGATGGTACCATCTGTACCGAGGGTGAAGTAGGCGTCCATGCTCTCGTCGCCATGAGCAGCACCATCGTTGGTGTGGTTGAGCTGTGTGAGAAGTCCAGCCTCATCGGTAACACCCCACCACTGACCGTTGTGTGAGATACCGACATCGGCACCACTACCACCGCAGTAGCCCATGTTACCCCAGATGACATTCTCTCCATCATAGTCCCAAGTCCAGTCCTTACCGTCACCATAGCCGGCAGCCATACCGGAGATATCGCTGTTGCTGGTGAAGTGCCAGAATGTGGCCTCACCCCAGCCGCCAAGGCTTCCGAAGTCGCCCTTTTCAGGATAGACAAGCGTCAACTTGTTGGCAGTGAGATAAACAATCTCAAATTCTGTCGGCATGATATGGTCGGGATCTTTGTCGTGTGCATTGATCTGATACGGCCAGAGGATAGCACCGGGAGTAGTCTTCAACATACCTACACGCCAAGCATCAGGATTGCTGTCATCGAAGTTCTCAACAGAGTATGTACCCTGACGGATGACATTACCATCTTTATCATAGCACTTGATAGTACCGTCCTCATTGATGACCATAGTGGCGTCGAGGCTACCGTCGTTGTGATAGACTCCGTCTTCAGTGTGACCGAGCTGTGTGAGGAACTCCTCTTCGGAGGCAAC
>CACXDY010000171.1 GCA_902766505.1 uncultured Prevotellaceae bacterium | reverse complement strand
TCAACAGGGTGGTTACCAGCAGCGTGGCGGTTACGATCCCAATGCGAAATATAGTATGAAGAAACGTATCGAGTACAAAGAGGAACATATTGATCCCAATGAACCGATTCGTCTCAATAAATTCTTGGCAAACGCCGGTATTTGCAGCCGCCGTGAGGCCGATGAGTTCATCCAGGCAGGTGTGGTGTCTGTCAATGGCAATGTGGTGACCGAATTGGGCACCAAGGTGAGCCGTACCGATGAGGTAATGTTCCATGACCAGCCCGTGCGCCTTGAGAAAAAGGTCTATGTGCTGCTCAACAAGCCCAAAGACTATGTCACCACCAGCGACGATCCTCAGCAGCGTAAGACTGTGATGGATCTCGTGAAGAATGCTTGCCCCGAGCGCATCTATCCTGTAGGCCGCCTCGACCGTAATACCACAGGTGTGCTGCTGCTTACCAATGACGGTGATTTGGCCAGCAAGCTTACTCACCCCAAGTTCCTCAAGAAGAAAGTCTACCATGTGTTCCTTGACAAGAATGTCACGGCTCACGACATGCAGCAGATTTCCGAGGGTATCACCTTGGATGATGGAGAAATCCGTGCTGATGCCATTGAGTATGCCAGCGACACAGACAAGAGCCAGGTAGGCATCGAGATTCACAGCGGCAAAAACCGCATCGTGCGTCGTATCTTCGAGAGTCTCGGCTACCGTGTGGTGAAGCTCGACCGTGTGCAGTTTGCAGGACTGACCAAGAAGAATGTACGCCGTGGAGATTGGCGCTTCCTCACCGAGAAAGAGGTCGACATGTTGCGTATGGGTGCATTCGAGTAATCAAATCAATCAATTTTTATAGACACAAAAATAATGGACAAAATAACAAGGACTAAGGTGGTCGATGTGCTCCAGTGTGAGGACTACGGCACCATGGTCAATGTGAAGGGATGGGTGCGCACGCACCGTAGCAGTAAGGCTGTAGATTTCATCGCCATCAACGACGGCTCTACAATCAAGAATGTGCAGGTGGTGGTCAGTCCGGAGAAGGTGGATGTCGCTCTTCTCAAGCAGATTACCACAGGTTCGTGTATCAGTGTCAACGGTATGCTCGTCAAGAGTCAGGGCGCTGGTCAGGCCAGTGAGATTCAAGCCAGCGAGATTGAGATTTATGGTCTCTGTGGTTCCGACTATCCGATGCAGAAGAAGGGACAGAGTTTCGAGGTGATGCGCAAGAACGCGCATTTGCGCCTGCGCACCAACACTTTTGGCGCTGTCATGCGTATCCGTCACAATATGGCCATTGCCATTCACGATTATTTCCACAAGCATGGATTCTTTTATTTCCATTCGCCAATCATCACTGGAAGCGATTGTGAGGGCGCTGGACAGATGTTCCAGGTGACGACCAAGAATCTCTATGACCTGCGTAAGGATGAGGAGGGTAAGATTATCTACGATGACGACTTCTTCGGAACGCAGACTTCTCTCACCGTCAGCGGACAATTGGAGGGCGAGTTGGGTGCCACGGCTCTGGGAGCCATCTATACTTTTGGACCTACTTTCCGTGCAGAGAACTCCAATACCCCACGCCATTTGGCTGAGTTCTGGATGATTGAGCCCGAGGTGGCTTTCATCGACCTCAACGACCTGATGGACCTTGAGGAGGATTTCATCAAATATTGTGTGACATGGGCACTTAACAACTGCAAGGACGATCTTGAGTTCCTCAACAAGATGATTGACCCGACGCTTATTGAGCGGTTGAAGTCCGTTGTAGAGGGTTCCTTCGTTCGCTTGCCTTATACTGAGGGTATCCGTATCCTGGAGGAGGCAGTAGCTGCAGGCCATCAATTTGAGTTCCCCATCAGTTGGGGTATGGACCTTGCCTCTGAGCATGAGCGTTATCTCGTGGAGGAGCATTTCCGCCGTCCTGTTATCATGATTGACTATCCGCGTGACATCAAGGCGTTCTACATGAAAATCAATGAGGACGGTCGTACGGTGCAGGGCACAGATGTGCTTTTCCCGCAGATTGGCGAGATTATTGGTGGCAGCGTGCGTGAGGAAAGCTATGATAAGCTGATAGCAGAAATCAAGCGCCGTGACATTCCTATGAAGGATATGTGGTGGTATCTTGACACTCGTAAGTACGGAACATGTCCTCACGGTGGTTTCGGCCTGGGCTTCGAGCGTCTCATCCTCTTCGTGACGGGAATGCAGAACATCCGCGACGTCATTCCCTTCCCGCGTACTCCCAAGAGTGCTGAATTCTAATCATAAAAAAGGCGTGCCGATGCACGCCTTTTTTGTTAGTTAGTCCCGGACAATTTCTTTCAAAACAGTCCTTCCAAGTCTTCCTTGGTGATGGCCGTCAAGTCTGTTTCCGATTTTGCACCCCGTTGCGTTGTGAGGCGGTTGGCTTGTCGCTGGATGGCTTTCTCAAAGATATTGCGCACATAACGGCCATTGCCGAAATTGCGGTCCTTCTTGTCCACAATTTCCTTCAGTTTCTCCCTGAGGAACTTCTCCCCCTCGGGTGTGATGGTGTATTGGTTCTTTTTCAGCTGCAGACAGAAAATGTCGTAGAGCTCATCAGGGGTGTAGTCGGGGAAATGGATGTACCGGTTGAAACGTGACTGAAGTCCCGGGTTGGAGTTGATGAATTTCTTCATCTCATTGGTATAACCTGCCACGATAACCACCAATTTGTCGCGGTCGTCCTCCATACGTTTGAGCAGGGTGGCAATAGCTTCCTCGCCATAGTCTCTGTTGTCTCCGATAACGAGGGAATAAGCCTCATCGATGAAAAGGACGCCGTTGAGTGCGGAGTCTATCAGATTGTTGGTCTTCACGGCTGTTTGTCCCATATATTCCGCCACCAGACCAGAACGGTCAGTTTCCACGGTATGTCCTTTTTTGAGGATGCCCAAATCCTTGTAGATACGGGCTACAATGCGGGCCACGGTGGTCTTGCCGGTTCCTGGATTGCCGGTAAATACCAGGTGATACGACATTTTGGGGGTCTTCAATCCCTTTTCCTGACGCATCTTCTGCACTTTCACAAAATTGACGAGCGAATGTACCTCTTCTTTCACTGACTCAAGGCCAATAAGCTCATCGAGTTCCTTGTAGGGGTCACCCTCCAGAGGGGCGGTAATGACGACAGAGTCTTTTTTCTCTTTTGGGGGGACGTTGGTTTTGACCTTTTCGGTGTTGTCAGTCTTTTCAGATGTTTCTGACTTATTACCCTCGCATTCGGCGAGGATGGTGAGCAGTGCGGACAAAACGAAAAAACCGATGAGGGCGATTTTGAGAATGTCTTTCATTTTCAAACGTTATTTTTTTGTTTTTTTACTCAGTAGGATACCTGTATACAGCATGTAGGGCAGGGCATAGAGTATGAGGTCGGTTGCATCGGGTGTGCCGGGAAGCAGGCCTGCCCATTGCATCAATTCAGAACCGACACCCATCAGGGGAACTACAGAGCACCAGGCAAGTCGGTTTTTGCGGCTGTTGTTCTGCACGATGGCATCCATCAGGAGAATGTAGGCCGCCGACCATAGTGCGCCCGGAAGACTTTCAGCCACCCATTTTGGAATGTTGATGTGGGTGGCTGTCAACCGGAGTCCGTCCACCCACTGCTTCAGTCCGATGTTCTCTGCCACGATGATGAGCAGCGTCTGTCGCGGTCTTACGGCGAGATATATCAGTCCGCCAGTAGCAAGCAGCACCGTTCCCGTCAGGGCTTTCAACCATCTCATGCAGCTTTCAATAGTTGAGGATGATATTCACGATGGCCATGACATCCAAGATGTTTATCTGTTCGTCACCGTTGATATCGGAGTTCCCCTCTATGATTTCGATGTTATTGCCTAATATCCATTCCACAAGCCCCATCGCATCGACAATGCTGACAAATCCATCACCGTTGACATCACCTGCCAATCTGCTTAAGTCGCTGATGGACAATGTGCTGTTGGCTGATGAAGTATCATTGAGAGCTTGGAAGTAGCAGAACCCTGACTTCACATTGGCAGTTGATGATTTTGTGAAGGCTGTACCGGCAGAGTTGAGCACATAGCTGTTTTTCGGAGTAATCGTGGCTGTTGTGCCGACAAACGCATAGTTGTTGGTCTGAATCTTGGAACTCGCAGACTCCATGACGTAGACATTGGATGCTGAGAGAGCCAGACTCTTTCCTTTGAGGCCAGAGGGCACACCGATCAGGTAGGGCGTATTGGCTATCCAGGTGGTCACATCGCCGAAATACAGTTTGTCGTCACGGTCATACCTCAATTCTCTTAGCCAGAAGTTTCCCTCATGCTCTGGAGTAGTCCAGGTGACGGCAGTACTGGATGATTTCGCAGTCTGCACCTGGAAGGGTAGGGAGATGGTTTGCCATCCCTTGGTGCCATTGCAAGCTAATGACGGGGTGCGTGTATACGTGATGGTGGTCGCCTTGAATCTCTTGGGAACATAGTAGTCGTAGGAAGCCGACAATTTGATGGTATTGGCCTCGTAGTTCTTCACCACATTTTTCGTTTTGATGCTTGTTGGAACGGCGGCATCATTGCGGATATAATAGAGGGTGTTGGGGTTGCTGTTGGGGGTAATGGTGACGGTGCTCAGGTCGGTGATTTCCTCAAAGCTTGCCGCTACAGCAGTAGAGGGGACTGTCATGCTTGAAGTGATGGCTGTGGCGGTACGTTCACCGGTGCCTGTCCAGGTAATAAAGCCTGGTGCGACAGTGGTGGGGTCTGTTTTCACATAGGTATTCTTAGCATCAAAGATGGTGATGTAGAACTTGTCGCCCACGGCAACAGGATAGGAGAATGGCACGGTGACAGTCTCTCCTGCTGGTATTTGC
>CACXDY010000170.1 GCA_902766505.1 uncultured Prevotellaceae bacterium | reverse complement strand
TCAAATTTACTCATGGCCTTGTCAATTTGGAATCATTATTATGTAAGGAGGCTGGTCTGCCGGATGAATGGTGGTGTCGTTGTTGGCGCGTAGCAGTTCCAACACATGGCTTTCGCGGCATCTTTCAGTCAATACGCTTGAGAGTGACAAGGTCTTGTATTTGGATTTCTTCAGTGTCTCGGTGAGGTTGTCAATTTTGATTTGCTGTTTTTGGCAACTGTATCGGTTGGAGATATAAAAGATGGCAAAAACGGTAATCAGTAGAATCAGCCATACCTGTCGCCTGATGGCCTGAGTGTTGAGAATGTCACCTCCAAGTATGGTACGCAACGTGAGTCTCGACGAGAAAGGCTTCTCGTCCTCACGTGCGTTTTCCTCAATGACTTCCTTCAGTGTTGGCCGGGTTCGCTCGTTGTTTATATCGTCTTCTTGTGCGTCGTCGGTCTGTGCGTCATTGTCAGCAGATAAGTTCTCGTATTCTTCTTCTGTTTCGTTTCCTGCTGGTATATCCTGTATGGAGCTTAGGCGCTCGTCGATGTTTTCTTCTTGCTTCATTTTCCAATCTACATTAACTCGTTTCTTCGGATTACGTCGTCTTCTTTTCTCTTGTCTGTGGATGCCATGACTCTGCCGCCTTGGCGGCAGGGTATGGGTGCGTCATCTCTTTTCTGCGATTCTCAGTTTTGCGCTCCTGCTGCGCGGATTGGATGCCATTTCTTCGTCGGACGGGGTGATGACCTTGTTGGACAGTGGCCTGAGCGGGGTGTTGACACGGCCGTAGAAATCCTGTTCGATCATACCGCCGGCATTTCCGGATTTCATCATGTTCTTCACAATACGGTCTTCTAGACTGTGGTATGTGATGACCACCAAGCGTCCCTCGGGAGCGAGGAGTGATGTGGCGGCCTGAAGCATCTCCTTGAGGGCCTCCATCTCGTGGTTCACCTCTATCCTCAATGCCTGAAACACTTTGGTGACTTCTTTCTTCTCGCGTTCACGGGGCATCAGCCTGCCCATCAGACTTGCCAGTTCCTGGGTGGTGGAGATGGGACTCTGAGAGCGGGCCTTGACGATGGCTGCTGCCAGCCGGCGGGCGTTCTTCAACTCTCCATACAGATAGAGTATGTCGGCCAGTTGCCGCTCCTCGTATCCGTTCACCACACCTGCGGCTGTCAGTCGCGACTGCTTGTTCATCCGCATGTCGAGTGGTGAGTCAAACCTGAAGGAGAAACCGCGGCTCTCGTCATCGAAATGATGGCTCGAAACACCTAAGTCGGCCAAGAGACCATCAATCTGGTCGATGCCATAGTAACGCATCCAGTTGGCCAGGTAGCGGAAATTGCTTCTCACGAAGGTAAACCTGTTGTCGTCGGGGATGTTCGACTCGCTGTCGCTGTCCTGGTCGAAACCGAACAGACGGCCGTCAGGGCCAAGGCGTCGAAGTATCTCGCGACTGTGTCCGCCACCCCCGAAAGTGACATCCACATACACTCCTGCCGGATTGATTTGCAGTCCGTCGACACTTTGCGTCAGCAGGACGGGGATGTGGTATGCCTCTGGTGGTTGTGTCATGGCGCCGGCTCTAAAGGTTGAACCATGGGATTCTCACTCATCAGTTGCTCCAGGGCTTTGGCAAAATCGTCCTGGCTGATGAATGGCTGCGAGGTGAGTTCGCTGCTCCATACCTCTATGTAGTCACCCATGCCGATGAACCGGATGCCCTGGCCGATGTTGGCTGCCTCAAGCAACCTGCGGGGAATCAGTATCCGTCCGTTGCTGTCGGGATACACAATTTCCACATCGGAAAGGAATTGTCGGTAAATCTGCATCTGACGTGGGTCCCAACGGTTGATGCGGGAGACCAGGCTGTCGAGCAGTGCGTCCCATGACGATTCCGGGTAAAGCACCAGGCATTTCTGAAATACATCCTTGCGCAGCATGAGACCACCTGCCTCCATTTGCATCGCCTTGCGGAATGCGGATGGCAGAAATACCCGTCCTTTGGAGTCGGTTTTAGCCTCTATGTTGCCCAATAATCGCATATGTTCTCTTAATATTCCAAAATCGGCTTCAAAATTACAAATTTTCCTCCACTTTCCACCACAATTCCCCACTTTTTTTCAAAAGATTTTTTTTGTTCACAAAACGTTTACGTTTTTAGGTGTTTTGGGTTCATTCCCCAATTGAAAAAACACTGGGAGAACCAGAAAAAACGCCATAAAATAGAGGTGTTCAATTGGATATGAAAAATCGGAGTTTCGTTGAAGAAAGAAAGAATGTTAGAAAAAAAGCGACTAAAAGGACATTTTTCAACTAAAAAAAGTATTTTTTAGAAAAAGTTGCTTATTTTTGCAATTTGTTAATCAAAGCCTTTCGCTTTGGCTTAGGTTTATAATAAGAAAACAAACTGATGACAAAAATCACGGAAAAGACCATAGATGTGGATAAGGTGCTGCGTGAAAAAATGGGCAGCAAATCCAAACGGGTACCTACATTCGTGCGCAACTGGCTTAAGCGTATCACTCATCAGGATGATTTGAACCAGTTTTTGTGGGAAAACCGCGACAAGGAAGGTGTAGATTGGCTCGAGGCCTGTCTGGAAAGCCTTGATACAAAACTTGATATCGTCGGTTTGGAGAATTTGCCTCCAAAAGACAACGGCAGACTTTATACCTTCGTGAGCAACCACCCACTGGGAGGTCAGGACGGCATCGCCATAGGTGCCATCGTCGGGCGTCACTATGATGAAAAAATCATCTATCTGGTCAACGACCTGTTGATGAATCTTCCGGGACTTGCCCCTCTCTGCATACCCATCAACAAGACTGGTGCACAAAGCCGCAATTTCCCGGAAATGGTGAATGCGGGGTTCAAAAGCGACAAACACATGATTATGTTCCCCGCAGGTCTGTGCTCAAGAAAAATCAATGGTGTCATTCACGACTTGCCTTGGAAAAAAACGTTTATCACCAAGAGTGTGGAAACCCATCGGGATGTGGTGCCCATCCATTTCGGAGGGAGAAACTCCAACCGTTTCTACCGCATCGCCAACATCTGCAAGGCCCTCGGTCTGAAATTCAATGTGGCCATGCTCTTCCTGGCAGATGAAATGTATAAGAATGTACACAAAACCTTCAAAGTAACCATCGGTAAGCCCATTCCCTGGCAGACTTTCGACCAATCACGCACCCCCCTGCAGTGGGCACAATATGTGCAGGACAAAGTATACGAACTTCAACCCAACCAAAAGTAATACTCTCTACATGGAACAGATCATCCCTCCCGTCGACAAAGAACTCTTGAGGAGCGAACTGACCCCCGACAAGCGTCTGCGCATGACCAACAAGAGTCATAACCACATCTATATTGTTGATTATCACGACTCTCCCAATGTGGTGCGGGAGATTGGCAGGCAGCGTGAGGAGGTCTTCCGGGAAGCCGGTGGCGGTACCGGCAAGGCTCTCGACCTGGATGAGTTTGATGTGATGGACAACTGTTACAAGCAGTTGCTGGTTTGGAATCCTGAAGAGGAGGAAATCATCGGCGGCTACCGGTATAAATTAGGTAACGAGGTGGACTTCGACAGCAATGGACAACCTATCCTGGCCACCAGCCACCTGTTCCATTTCTCAGAGAAATTCATCAAGGATTATCTGCCCAGGACCGTTGAACTGGCCCGTTCCTACGTCACCTTGCCCTATCAGAGCAGCAGGAAGGGAACCAAGAGCCTCTTCGCTCTCGACAATCTGTGGGACGGACTGGGTGCGCTGACCGTCATCATGCCCCAGGTGAAGTATTTCTTTGGTAAAATGACGATGTATCCATCGTATGTAAGGCTTGGGCGCGACATGATTCTTTATTTCCTCAACAAGCATTTCGGAGATAAGGACTCGCTTATCCAGCCCATGAACCCCCTTTTGATTGAGACCGACAAAGAGATACTCGCCAGCATCCTCTGCAAGGATGATTTGCGTGAGGATTACCGCATCCTCAATCAGGAAATCCGTAAACTGGGCATCAATATTCCTCCCCTTGTGAATGCTTACATGGGACTCAGCCCCACCATGCGGATGTTTGGCACCGCCATCAATGACGGTTTCGGCGATGTGGAAGAAACAGGCATCCTCATCGCTGTTGACGAGATTCTCGAGGAAAAGCGCGTAAGGCACATTGATTCCTTTATCCGTGAGCATCCCATCCAACTGCCGTCGGGTGATGTGGGCAAGTTGCTGTCGCAGGGTATGGAGGACAAATAGTGTCCGATGTCTCTTGTCCTATACAAGAGGTAGGGAAATACCATTGATTTTTTGATAGACATCGAGCGCATAGACATCCGTCATGCCGCTCACATAATCTATGACTGCCATCAGACGGGTTTCCAGGTCTGTTGAGTGGATGTCGTATTGGCTGCTCACCCGGCCTATCAATTGCTGCGAATAAAAGCGTTCGGGACTGACGGCGGCAGCCACCATCTTATCCATCAAAGTCTCTATGATTTTGAAACCCGACAATTCCACGTCGAGCACGGGCTTACTTTTGTAAATCTTTTTCAGCGACACCTCCGAGCACCGTTTGTATGCTTCTCTGGTCGGCTCGCTGACATGACTGATGAGGCTGCCTTCAAAACTGCCGTCGAGGATGGCCTGCTCGTTCTCGACAAAAGCCTTGGCACATTCGTATTCCAACAATCCTATGACGGAAGCCCGCATATAAACCACCTGTTCGTTGAGGTCGGTAATCTGCTCGCTGACAATACGTTGGCGCATACGTTCCTTGGCTTCCTCATCAAAGAATCCCAACAACAGCCGCTCGGTTTCCTCGAAGGAGAGGATGCGCAATTTGTGGGCATCTTCGATGTCCATAATCTCATAGCAGATGTCATCGGCGGCTTCCACGAGATAGACTAAGGGATGTCTGACGAACCTCACTCCCTTACCCTCGGCAGGCAATTCCAGCAGCCCCAGTTCGGAGGCTATCTTGCAAAAAATTTCCTGTTCGCTTTGGAAAAAGCCGAACTTGCCTTTCTTCCCCGAAAGGGTGGACGAGAAGGGGTATTTCACGATGGATGCCAGGGTGGAGTAGGTGAGGACAAAACCCCCTTCGCGGCGGCCGGGAAAACGGTGGGTAAGCAGTCGGAAGGCATTGGCATTTCCCTCGAAATGTGTAATGTCGCTCCAGAATTCCGGAGAGACCTTGTCGCGAAGTTCCTCTCCTTTCCCTTCGGTGAAAAATGTCTGGATGGCACGCTCGCCGGAATGGCCGAACGGGGGATTGCCCAAATCGTGAGCCAGACAGGCTGCTGAGACAATGGCACCAATCTCCTCGAACAAGGTGCCGTGGAGATGAGGATGTTTCGCAGTGAGATGGCGGGCGACGTCGTTGCCGAGCGACATGCCGACGCATGACACTTCAAGACTGTGGGTCAGGCGGTTGTGAACAAATATACTGCCTGGCAGGGGGAAGACCTGCGTTTTGTTTTGCAAGCGGCGGAAAGGTGCCGAGAAAATCAGCCGGTCGCTGTCGCGTTTGAATTCCGAACGGTCGTCATGTCGTTTGACATGATGGGTTTCCTGACCGAGACGCTTGTTGGATATGAGTTGGAGCCAGTTCATCATAGGTGTCTATCGTGTGTTTGCAATCACTGAGGTATCCTCATTGCCATCCGCAAAAGTAAACTAAAAAAATCTAATTTCGTGCTTTTTGAACGTGAAATTGGCTTTATGTGAACGGAAATAGTTATTTTTGCAGTTAAATTCAATCTCACGAAATCATCTATGATAGATATAAAGGTTGTGAACAAGGGTAAACACCCCCTTCCCAAGTATGCCACAGCGATGAGCGCAGGTATGGATTTGCGGGCCAATATCGATGCCCCCGTGGTCTTGCATCCCATGGAGCGAAAACTGATACCCACAGGCATTTTCATGGCTCTTCCCGAGGGCTACGAGGCACAGATAAGGCCCCGAAGCGGTTTGGCTCTCAAGCATGGTATCACCGTGCTCAACACACCGGGTACCATCGATGCCGATTACCGTGGTGAGGTAATGGTGCTGCTGGTCAATTTCTCTACCGAAGATTTCGTGGTGGAGGATGGAGAGCGTGTCGCTCAGATGGTTATCGCCCGCCATGAGCAGGGATGTTGGCAGGAAACCGATATTCTGGATGATACGGAACGTGGAGCAGGTGGATACGGACATACAGGCGTGAAATGAAAAAAATATCCCTCAAGCGGTTCTCTCGTCTTTCATGGGGAATGGGCATGCTGGTAGTGCTCATCATGACGGGGTCGTGCACGACGGTGAAAAAAGGCCAGATTGTGAATGACAACGTTCAGCCGGTCTTGACCACCCCGCTGTCGCCCAACGACTCCAAGCGTTTCTCCTATTTTTTCCTTGAGGCAGAGCGTCAGCAACTGTTGGGCAATTATACTGCCGCCTATGACTTGCTGCAACACTGCCTTGACATCAATCCCGATGCGGCAGAGGTGCATTTTGCCCTGGCATCCTATCATTCCGAGATGAATGAGAACAATGCCATGCTGAGTGCCATGGAGAAGGCGGCGGCGCTCCGTCCCGACAACGACATGTATCTCGAGACTCTGGCCCAGGCGTATGTGAAGACCCATGATTATGATAAGGCGACAGAGGCTTTTGAGCGCTTGGCCCACAACAATCCCATGAGGGTCGATGTGCTCTCGATGTTGTTGTCGCTGTATCAGGTGACCGGGAAACAAGACAAGATGATTAAGACGCTCGACCGGATGGAGACCATAGAGGGCAGCAACGAGGATATCACTCTCTCGAAGATGCAGGTCTATTCCATGCTGGGCGACAAGAAACAAGAGTTCAACGAACTGAAAAGTCTGGCCCGCCAGCATCCCAATGATTATAAGTATCGGGTGATGATGGGCAATTGGCTCTTGAAGAACGGTAAGGAGAAGGAAGCGCTCGAAGAATACAATGCTGTGCTGAAAAAGGAACCCGACAATATCATGGCGCAACTGTCGATGATGGATTATTACAGGGCGCAGCATCAGGATTCGCTGGCTAAAGCCCAAATGGAGTCGCTGCTCGTCAGTCCGCATACAGAGAACGAGAGCAAACTGCTGCTCATGAGGCAGTTCGTCTCCGAAATAGAGAGTTCGGGAGGTGACAGCACGGAAGTGCTCAACTTGTTCAACAAGATACTCTCGCTGCCGCAGCCCAATGCAGACATGGCACAGTTGGCTGCCGCCTACAAGTCGCTGAAGAAAATGCCCGACAGCGTTTTGGTGAAGGCCCATGAGAAAGTGCTGGAGTTGGAGCCCGACAATGTGGGTTCAAGACTCGAACTGCTCCAGATGGCCTGGCATGACGAGGATTTCAACCGTGTGGTAAGCCTGTCGAAACCCGGTGTGGAATATCGTCCCGACAACATCTGGTTCTACTATTTCCTGGGGTTGGCCTATTTCCGTCAGGATAAAAGCGATTTGGCACTGAGCACTTTCCAGAAAGGTGTGGCGCAGGTCAACGAAGAGAGCAGCAAAGACATCGTCTCCGACTTCTACGCCATCATCGGCGATATCCTGCATGAGAAAGGACTCAACGGGAAAGCCTATGAGGCTTATGACAGTTGTCTGCAATGGAAACCCGACAACATCTCCTGCCTCAACAATTATGCCTATTATCTCAGTGTGGAGAACAAGGACCTTGCCAAGGCAGAGCAGATGAGTTATCGGACCGTCAAGGCAGAGCCGAATAATTCCACCTACCTCGACACCTATGCCTGGATTTTGTTCAAACAGCAACGTTTCGCCGAGGCAAAGATTTATATCGACCAGGCTCTTGCTGCCGACTCCACCGTGAGTGATGTCATCATCGAACACGCCGGCGACATCTATATGATGAACGGGAATACCGAGGAAGCCTTGTCGTTCTGGAAAAAGGCCCTCCAACAGGGTGAAGGCAGCAAAGCGCTGTTGCAGAAGAAGATAAGATTAAAAAAATACATAGACGAAGAAGAAAAATGAAGATAACAAAGCAATCGGTCTGGGTGGCCATGCTCAGCATTCCCTTGATGCTTGCGGGATGTGGCACCAGCAAGACCGTTACGACCAACAAACCAGGCACTACGACGACCACCACTGCCACCACGAAAGAGAATAAGGTGGACAATGCCAAGGCAGAAAGCATCGCCATGCTCAAAAAGGTTGTCGCCAATTCTTCGAATGCCGACAATCTGGTCTCTTCCATTGATTTCAATATCAAGTCGGGGAGCAGGGACATCACCGTGGACGGAAAAATCTATATGAGGCGAAATCAGGTCATCCGCATCCAACTCTCTCCGATGGGACTTGTGGAGGTGGGCCGTCTGGAGTTCACTCCCGACTCGGTCCTGATTATCGACCGGCTTCATAAGCAATTTGTCAAGAGCGGTTACGACAAAGTTTCTTTCCTCAAAGACAACGGGATAGACTTCTATGCCCTGCAGTCTTTGTTCTGGAATCAACTCTACATCCCAGGCCAGACCGATGTGGTCAGTGCCAGTGAGAAATACCAGGTAACAGGCAATTCCACGATTGCCATGCGCCAGGGGAAAATCAATTATCTGTGGACCACCGACGCACAGGCGTTTATCAACAAGGTTGTCGCCACCTATGAAAGTGCAAAGCAAGGAAAATCAAGTTTGAACTGGGCTTATTCCAATTTCAAGCCATTCAACGGCAAGCAATTCCCTTCATTGCAGAATATCGACCTCAGTACAGGCAGCAGGAAGATACATGTGGGTATCGACTTGAAGAACATGAAGGATGACAGCAAGTGGGAACCTTTCACCAAAGTATCGTCGAAATACAAGCAGGTGGAATTGAAGGATGTTATGAATCAAATAATGAATCTGCAATGAGAAGAATCGTCATTATCCTGATGGCACTCATGATTGCAGTGCCGCAATTTGCACAGACCAAGCACCGCAGCACCCGTGGAACACGGCATACGACCACTACCGTAAGGAAAGGCACCTCTAAGACGAAAAAGCAGTCGGTGACCAACCAGTCCGGTGGGAAGAGCAGCAGTGGAAAGAAAACCGGTAAACCCAACTATACCACCAAGGAAATCCGTGGCCTGCAAAGCCAGCGCCAGCAGATAGAGCAGGACATCCGCGACCAGCAGAACCGCTTGAGAATCAACAAGGAGAATGTGGCAAGCCGGTTGAACGAACTGATGGTGCTCAATGGCGAGATAGATGCCAAGCAGAAGGATATCGAGGGCTTCGAGATGGAAATCAAGAATCTTGACGGCAATATCGGTATCCTCAAGTCGCAGATGAATACCCTGCAGGGACAATTGCAGGACAGACAGAACAAGTATATTCAGTCGATGAGGTATATGGCCAAGCATCAGAGCATCCAAGACAAACTGATGTTTATCTTTAGTGCCAAGAGCCTCACACAGGCCTACCGCCGTTTGCGGTTTGTCCGCGAATATGCTGATTTTCAGAAGGCACAGGGTGAGCAAATCAAAGGAAAACAGGAGGAAATCAAGCAGAAGAACCGTCAACTCGAGGTGGCCCGCTCACAGAAAAACCAGTTGTTGAGCAAGGGAAAGGCCGCCAGGGCTGACCTTCAGAACAAACATACCGAGCAGCAGAAAGTGGTCAATGACCTGCAGAACGAGCAGAAGACCATTCAAGTGATTATCGCCGACCAGGAACGGAAGAATGCTCAAATCAATGCGGAAATCGACCGACTCGTAGCCGTGGAGGTGGAAAAAGCCCGTGCAAGAGCCGCTGCTGAGGCACAACGCAAGGCCGAGGCTGCTGCCGCCAAGAAGCGGGCAGAGGAACTGGCACGGAAGAAAGCCGCTGCCGAGGCTGCCAAGAAAGAAGAGGAAAGACGCATCGCTGCCGCCAAGGCCGAGGAAGCCCGTCTGAAAGCCGCTGCCGAAGCCGCCAAACGGGAGCATGAGCGTAGAGTGGCTGCCGAGAAGGCCGCTGCCGAGGCGAAGGCTCGTGCCGCCGCTGCTGCCGAAGCCAGGGCAAAGCGTGAGACCGAGGCCAAAGCCCGCCGTGAGGCTGAGGCTGCCGCCAAGGCTGCTGCCGAGGAAGCCCGTGCCGCCGAGGAGGCCGCCCGCCGCAGTGCTGCCGAGAAGGAGCGTGCCGAACAGGCCGCCCGTGAGGCTGAGTCAGCCCGTGTGGTTGCCGAGCGCAAGGCCGTGGCCGATGCCGCCCGCCGTGAGCGTGAGGCCGAGGAGGCTGCCCGTGAAAGTGCGAAAGCAGAGACCATGTCGGCTGTCGACCGTCAAATCAGCGGCAGTTTCGAGAGCAACCGCGGCCGTTTGCCTATGCCGGTGACAGGCCAATACAAGATTGTCAGTCACTTTGGACAATATGATGTGGAGGGACTGAAAAATGTGAAACTCGACAACAAGGGTATCAATATCTTATGCCAGCCTGGAGCCAGTGCCCGTTCCATCTTCGATGGCGAGGTAAGTGCAGTGGTGAGTGTAGCCGGACAGTTGGTGGTGATGGTCCGTCATGGTGACTTCATCTCTGTCTATTGCAACCTCAAGGCCGTGCATGTGAGGAAGGGCCAGAAGGTGACCACCCGTCAGGTGCTCGGCACCGTCGGTCAGGACAATATCCTGCAGTTCCAACTCCGCCGCGAGACCGCCAAACTCAATCCTGAGTCGTGGCTGGGCAGGTAATAACTGTTGACTTTTGAATTAATCCAATCTTATGCCATCGAGAATGCTGATGTATTTCCCGATGGCATTTTCTATTTCGCTCAGGCAAATAAATTCGTCAGCACTGTGAGAGCGGGATGACTCTCCTGGTCCCAACTTGAGAGAGGGGAAAGACATCAAGGCCTGGTCGCTGAGCGTGGGGGAGCCGAAGGGCCTCATTCCCAATGATATACAACGGGCTACGATGGGATGCTGGAGGGAGATGCCCGAGGAGCGGAGGCGGAACGAACGGGCTTTCACCTCGCTGCGCACATGAGAACGGATTATCTCAAACACTTCCTCGTTGTCATAGTACTCATTGGTGCGCACATCGATGATGGCCTTGCACAGGTCGGGCACTACATTGTGCTGGGTGCCCGAGTGTATCACGGTGGCATTCATCAGCGTGGGACCCAAGAGGTCGCTGACCTTGTCGAACCGGTAATCGCGTATCCACACCAGGTCGTCGAGCATCGCATACAGAGCATTCACTCCTTCGCCGCGGGCAGCATGTCCGGACTTGCCATGCGAGACCATGTCAATCACCATCAACCCCTTTTCTGCCACGGCTGGCTGCATGCCTGTGGGTTCGCCTACGATGGCCATCGTGATGGGAGGCAAAAGGGGAAGTGCCAGGCTGATGCCGTCGGCACCCGACACCTCTTCCTCCGACGAGGCCAGATACACCAGATTGTAAGCCTGCCGGCGCTGTGAAAGGCTTTTGAATACCTGAAGCAGGGATACCAGTCCGCCACCGCAGTCATTGCTCCCAATGCCGTATAGTCGGTCGCCCTCCACCACGGGGGAGTAGGGGTCACGGGTCCAGGTGGCGACCGGACGCACAGTGTCAATATGCGCATTGAGCAGGAGGGTGGGACGTGAGGCGTCAAACCCTGGAGCAATGGCCCAAACGTTGTTTTTCTCACGGTGTGGAGTCAAGCCTTCCTTCGTCATGGAAGCCTCCAGGAAGTCTGCAGCATCCTTCTCTTCTCTGCTTGTCCGGGGTATGGAGATAAGATTGCTGAGCAACTCCACAGCCTGTAGGGTTGTTGGTTGAAGTGTTGTCATGTTTGCAAAGATACTATTATAATAAAGAAAAACTGTGTTTTTTTTTGTTTTTCATATTATTTCCACTATTTTTGCATTGAAATAACCACCAAATTATGCAAAACAATTGCCACCTTTCTGTACTCATTCATGAGCAAGCCAAGAGATATGGTGAGAAACTTGTGTTGACTTACCGTGATTTTGGAAGCAAGGAATGGAAATCCATTTCGTGGAACCAGTTTTCAGCCATCGTCAAGCAAGTGTCCAATGCCTTGCTCAACGTAGGAGTCAGAACGCAGGAGAATATCGGTGTGTTCTCACAAAATGCTGTACAATACTTGTACACCGACTTCGGTGCTTTCGGCATCAGGGCCGTTACCGTGCCTTTCTATGCTACCAGCAGTGAAGAACAAATCCGCTTTATGATTTCCGATGCGGAAATCCGCCTTCTTTTCGTTGGCGAGCAGGAACAATACGACAAGGCTCACAGGGTGTTCCCGCAATGCCCGACCTTGGAGCGCATTGTGGTATTCGATAAAAGGGTGACCATTCATGACAATGATGCAAATACCATCTACTTCGACGATTTCCTCAAGTTGGGAGAGAATCTGCCGAGGCAAACGGAAGTGGAAAAACTCTATGCGGAGGCTTCCATGGATGATATTGCCAATATCCTCTATACCAGTGGTACCACGGGCGACAGCAAGGGCGTCATTCTCTCTTATTCCCAATATTATGCAGCCTTCGAGGCCAACCATCGGGGTGTACCGGTGGGAGAGGACGACGTGGTGATGAATTTCCTTCCCTATACCCATGTCTTCGAGCGTGGATGGGCCATTCTCTGTCTCACGGAAGGAGCCCGGCTGGTCATCAATACCTACCCGAAGGAAATTCAGGAGACAATGAGGGAGATACACCCCACCTGCATGAGTTCGGTCCCCCGTTTTTGGGAGAAAGTGTATGTGGGTGTGAAAGCCAAAATCGACAGTGCCAGCGGTGCCCGCCGTGCCTTGTTCAAGAAAGCCCTCGATGTGGGTCGCCGACACAATTTGGAATATCTCAGCCATGGCCGTCGGCCACCGTTGCATCTGAAGATGGAATATACATTCTACAACAAGGTGCTTTTCAGTCTTATCCGCAAGCAGTTGGGACTTGAGAACGCCCATTTCTTCCCGACGGCAGGCGCTACTGTCTCCCCCGATGTGGAGGAGTTCATCCATTCCATCGGCATCAACATGATGGTGGGATATGGACTGACCGAGAGTTTGGCCACTGTGTCCAACGACCATCTTGGCGAACCATATACCATCGGTTCGGTGGGAAGGCCCATTTTCAGCATTCAGATAAAAATTGGCGAGAATGACGAGATTCTGCTCAAGGGTCCCACCATCACCAGGGGATATTACAAGAGGGAGGCGCTCACCAAGGCTTCCTTCGACGAGGAAGGATATTTCAAGACCGGTGACGCAGGTTACATGCGCGATGGAGAGTTGTTCTTGAAGGAGCGTATCAAGGACCTGTTCAAGACCTCCAACGGCAAGTACATCGCACCCCAGATGATTGAGTCGAAAATGCTTGTCGATAAGTTTGTGGAGCAGATAGCCGTCGTGGCCGACCGTCGTAAGTTTGTCTCGGCGCTTATCGTGCCCAACTTCGAGATGCTGGAGAACTATGCCCGCGAGAGTGGCATTTCTGTGGCTTCCCGCGAGGAGTTGTGCCGTCATCCGAAAATCATTGCGATGATGCAGGAGCGCATGGACACACTGCAGCAGGGCCTTGCCAGTTATGAGAAAATCAAGAAATTCGTCTTGCTCCCTGAGATGTTCAGTATGGATAAGGGCGAACTCACCAATACATTGAAAATCAGGCGTAATGTGCTGGCCAAGAATTATGCTGCACAGATAGAGGAAATGTATGAGGAGTAACCGGCCGGACCAGGACTGATTCGGTTGAAATGTTTTACGGAAAGTAAAGAGATGATCACCAGCGACCAACTGAAGGATGTGCTTGAGCGTGCTGACGCTTTGCACAAATATCTTGAGATAGACAAGAAGAAAATCGAATTTGAGGAGGAGCAACTTCGTACCCAGGCCCCGGATTTCTGGGATGACCCCAAGAGGGCACAGGAGCAGATGATAAAGGTGAAAGGCATCCAGAAATGGCTCGATGGCTACAAGGATGTCCGCGACAAGGCAGATGAGTTGCAACTCGCCTTTGATTTCTACCACGATGAGATGGTCACCGAGCAGGAGGTCGACGAGGACTACTCGTTGGCCATCAAGGCTATAGAGACTCTTGAACTGAAGAATATGTTGCGTCAGAAAGAGGACCCTATGGACTGTGTGCTGAAAATCAACAGCGGCGCCGGAGGTACGGAAAGTCAGGACTGGGCACAGATGCTCATGCGTATGTATATGCGTTGGGCAGAGGCTCATGGGCACAAGGTGACCGTGAGCAATATCCAGGATGGTGATGAGGCCGGCATCAAGAGTGTGACCATGGAGATTGAGGGTGGCGACTGTGCCTATGGCTATCTGAAGAGTGAGAGCGGTGTCCACCGTCTGGTGCGTGTCTCCCCGTTCAATGCCCAGGGCAAGCGTATGACCAGTTTTGCCAGTGTCTTTGTCTCGCCGCTTGTGGATGACACCATCGAGGTGTATGTCGACCCGTCTAAAGTGTCCTGGGACCTGTTCCGTAGCGGTGGTGCCGGCGGTCAGAATGTGAATAAGGTGGAAACCGGAGTCCGTCTGCGCTATCAGTATGTAGACCCGGATACGGGTGAGGAAGAGGAAATCCTCATTGAGAACACGGAGAGCCGCAAGCAGTTGGAAAACCGCAACAACGCCATGCGTCTGTTGAAATCCCAACTTTACGACCGTGCCATGAAGAAGCGCCTCGAGGCGAAAGCAAAGATAGAGGCAGGAAAGAAGAAAATAGAGTGGGGCAGCCAGATTCGGAGTTATGTTTTCGATGACCGCCGTGTGAAGGACCACCGCACCAATTATCAGACCACCGATGTGGACGGTGTGATGGATGGCAAAATCGACGGGTTCATCAAGGCTTATCTCATGGAGTTCCCCGTCAACGATGAATAACTCGAATAATTAACCAAAAAGAATCAAATATTATGTCTAAGAAATTAAACCAAAAGCGTAAGGCATACGCAGAGAAACAACAGAAGGAAGGTCAGAAAGTTGTGACATGGATTTTCATTGGTTTGATAGTCCTTGCACTGGTTTATGTGGCTTTCACTTTGAGTTCCTGGTCTTAACGGCCGGTAGAGGATAATGAGTGGTTTTGAGATAGAACGTAAATTCCTTGTTCACAAAGACAAGGATTACAAGAGCCGTGCCTTTTCGAGCAGCCGTATCCGTCAGGGATACATTGCGGCGAAAGGAGCCACGGTGCGCATTCGTCTGCGCGACGACAAAGGTTATCTCACCATCAAGTCACCATCCCGCGACGGTGGCTTGAGCCGTTATGAATTTGAGAAGGAAATCACGGTCGACGAGGCAGGTCATCTCTTGCAGTTGTGTGAGCCGGGGATGATAGACAAGACCCGCTATCTGATTCGTCAGGGCAACCATGTCTTCGAGGTCGACGAGTTTTATGGCGACAACGAAGGCCTCGTGATGGCCGAGGTGGAGTTGGGCAGTGCTGATGAGGCGTTTGAAAAACCCGATTTCCTGGGCATGGAGGTGACAGGCGACGGCAAATTCTACAACAAGAGTCTCCGCCGTTTCCCTTATGCCGTCTGGCGTGATACTTTGCCAGAAGAATACCGCTAACCAATCAAGTCAGACAAAGATTTTCCATGGCAAAGGCAACAGAAAGGGCAAATTTCGGCAGCAAACTGGGTGTTGTGCTGGCCACAGCAGGTTCAGCCGTGGGATTGGGCAATGTATGGCGCTTTCCCTATATGGCTGGCGAGAATGGCGGTGCAGCCTTTATTCTGGTTTATGTGGTGTGTGTGTTGGTCCTCGGTATACCGTGTATGATCAGCGAGTTCATTATTGGCCGTCATGGTGCGGCCAATACGGCACGCGCCTATGAACGGATGGCTGGTGGCAGTGCCTGGAAATATGTCGGCTACCTGGGTGTGTTGACAGGTTTCCTCATCACAGGCTACTATGCGGTGGTGTCGGGTTGGTGTCTGCAATATGTCTGGGGTGCGCTGGTAGGCAGTATTCAGGGCGATGCTGAGTATGCCCAGAATTATTTCGGGGAGTTTTCTTCGCATCCGGTGAAACCGATTTTGTGGACAGCCATTTTTCTGGGCATCACGCATTTTGTCATCGTCCGTGGTGTGCGCAACGGCATCGAGCGGGTGTCGAAGATGATGATGCCGCTGCTCTTTATCTTATTGCTCATCATCGTGGTGGCATCCTGTATGCTTCCAGATGCCGGAAAGGGCATTTCCTTCCTTTTCAAGCCTGACTTCTCCAAGTTCGACAAGAATGTCTTCCTCGGTGCACTCGGACAGTCATTCTACTCCCTGAGCATAGCCATGGGTTGTATTTGCACCTACGCCTCCTATTTCTCCCGCCGCACCAATCTGCTGGGGTCGTCCCTTCAAATCTGTGTGGTTGACTGTTTGGTGGCCATCTTGGCGGGTCTGATGATTTTCCCCGCGGCTTTTTCGGTGGGCATCAGTCCCGACTCGGGTGCCTCGTTGGTGTTTATCACCTTGCCCAATGTCTTCCACCAGGCCTTTGCCGCTGTACCGGCCATTGGCTATATTGTCTCGGTGCTGTTCTATGTTTTGTTGGCAGTGGCAGCCCTTACCTCGCTCATTTCGTTGCATGAGGTGAGCACGGCTTTCCTTCAGGAGGAAGCGCATATATCCAGGGGGAAGGCAGCAACCGTCGTGAGCGTTTCCTGCATCATCATCGGCGCATTTTGTTCGTTGTCGTTGGGAGCATGGGATGGTCTCAGCCTGTTTGGCATGCCTTTGTTCGACCTCTTCGACTTTGTCACAGGTCAGATTTTCCTGCCTGTTGGCGGTTTGCTGACTTGCATTTTCATCGGATGGGTGGCACCCCGTCAGATTGTGGTCGACGAGTTTACCAATTGGGGTACGCTGAAGTCCACTTTCCTGGGTGTTTTCCTCTTTTGCGTGCGTTTTGTCTGTCCCATCTGCATCATCTGCATCTTCCTCCATCAGTTGAATGTCATATAACTTTTAGCGTATGCAGGATAACAAACGGGGAAATTTTGGTTCCAAACTGGGCATCATCCTGGCAACAGCGGGTTCTGCTGTCGGACTGGGCAATATCTGGCGCTTTCCTTATATGACGGGAGCCAATGGCGGTGCCGCTTTCCTGTTGGTCTATCTGTTGTGCGTACTGATGTTGGGCATTCCGGGCATGGTGGCCGAGTTTGTGGTAGGCCGCTCCTCGGGCACGAATGCCGCCCGCGCTTATGAGAAGTTGGCGGGCAAGACCCCGTGGCGCATCATCGGTTATCTCGGTGTGCTCACCTCCATGATTATCCTCGGGTTTTATGCCGTCATTGCCGGTTGGTGTCTGCAGTATCTGTTGGCCTCCTTGATAGGACACCTCCAGGGCGATGCTGCCTATGTGGTGGAGTATTTCAATACCTTTGCCGCCAATCCATGGAAACCCGCGTTGTGGGCTGTGGCCTTTGTGGGCATCACCCATTTTGTGGTGGCACGAGGTGTGAGAAACGGCATTGAGAAGGCGTCGAAGATGCTCATGCCCACCTTGTTTATCCTGTTGCTGGTGCTGATTGTGGCTTCTTGTCTGTTGCCGGGAGCCGGTAAGGGCATCACCTTCCTCTTTAAGCCCGATTTCTCAAAGGTGAGTTCCCACATGATGCTCGAGGCTTTGGGCCAGGCCTTCTTCTCGTTGAGTCTGGGAACGGCCTGTCTGTGCACCTATGCCTCCTATTTCACTCGTCAGACCCGTTTGGTGTCATCTGCCGTACAGATAGCCTTGTTGGATACGGTGATAGCCATCCTGGCAGGTTTGATGATTTTCCCGGCCGCTTTCTCCGTGGGAGTGAATCCCGATTCGGGTCCCTCCCTCATCTTCATCACCCTCCCGAATGTCTTTCACGATGCCTTTGTCTCCGTGCCGGCAGTAGGGTATGTCATCTCCATCCTTTTCTATGCCCTTTTGGCTTTGGCCGCCCTCACCTCCACCATCTCCATGCATGAGATAGGCACAGCCTTCTTCCATGAGGAGTTGAAGATTTCCCGCAATGCCGGAGCGTGGGTGGTCACCTCGGTGTGCAGTGTCATCGCCGTGCTGTGCTCCCTGTCGAATGGTGTCTTGAGTGATATGACCATTATGGGAAAGCCGTTGCTCGATTTCTGCGATTCGCTGACGGCTCAGGTGCTGCTGCCGTTGGGCTCGCTGCTCACCTGCCTGTTCGTGGGGTGGTATATTCCCCGTAAGGTGGTTCACGAACAGTTGACCAACTGGGGCACTCTCCGTGGTACATTCTTCGGTGTGTTCCTGTTCTTTGTCAGGTTCGTCTGTCCACTCTGCATCTTGGCTATTTTCCTCCATCAGTTCCAGGTGATTTAGTCTGTTCGTGTCATGTCGTTCAAGGATTTTTTCTACTTCCAGAAATCAGATCGGCAAGTGGTGGTTGTCGCACTTTGTGTGGCTGCAGCCGCCGTGGCTGCCATTTTCTGGATAGGAGAGAGGCATAGCGTCACGTCGGATGGCGACGTTGACAGTCTTGCTGTAGTCAACGGAGAGAAAACATCTGCCAACTACTATGCTGTGGAGGGTGTGGAACGCACGTTGGTGACTTTTGACCCCAATACTGCCGACAGCACCACACTTTTGGGCCTTGGCCTGCAGCCCTGGCAGGTCAGGAATATTTACCGTTACAGGGCTAAGGGAGGAGTCTTCCGTGAGCCGGCAGATTTCGCACGGGTTTACGGACTGACAGCCGGACAGTACCGGGAATTGGAGCCTTATATCCGGATTTCTCCAGATTATCGTCCGGCTGCCGAGGTATATGGCCGTCACCGCTCTTCATCCAATTATCATGGGGGAGGAGGGTATAAAGACTATGACCGTCCGTCCTACAGTTCTTCCCGTGAGGGGGAAGGGAAGGCAGACAAACCAGTCAGCCGCGACACATTACGTTATCCCGTGAAACTTGCTGTAGGAGAGCACATCGACATCAATCTGGCCGATACGACCATGCTCAAGAAAGTTCCGGGCATAGGGTCTTATTATGCCCGCAAAGTGGTGGCCTACCGGGAACGGCTGGGTGGTTTCTTCTCTGTCGACCAACTGTTTGAAATCAATGGTTTCCCGGAGGAGTCCGTGGATTTTATGGTAGTGGGGAAAGCCGCTACCCGTCACATGAATGTCAATAAGTTGACTCTTTCCCAACTTCGTCAGCATCCTTATATCAATTTCTATCAGGCCAAGGCCATCACCGATTACCGGCGGTTGAAAGGTCCCCTCCGCTCTTTGGAACAGTTGGCTTTGTTGCCGGAGTTTACCCCTGAGACGATAGAGCGTCTGAAACCCTACGTCGAGTTCTGATGCTGCCGGAAGTTTCTCTTGTTTGCTGAAATGGCATTGGCCGGAGAAGGCCGTGCTGTATCTTTGCGTGAAAACCAATCAATCAGCAAACAACATGAAATGGAATGCACGTTTTTTTACTTTTAAGGAGATGACGGCCTCTGCCACGGCGCGGCGGTGTGGCATGAACAATCTGCCCGACCAGGTGCAGAGAGACGCTTTGCTCTCGCTCTGTCAGGAGGTGCTCGACCCTCTTCGGGAAGCCTGGGGTGAACCCATTATCGTCACCAGCGGTTTCCGCTCCCCGCGTCTGAACGCTTTGGTCGGTGGGGCCTCCAACAGTCAGCATACGTTTGGCCAGGCCGCCGACATCCGAACCTTGAGTGACCGGCCGGAAGATAATCAACGGCTGTTTGCTCTCATCCTGCGACTGAGGTTGCCTTTCGACCAACTCATTGACGAGTATGCTTACGACTGGATTCATGTGAGTCACCGGCCTTCTGGTAGGCAGCGTGGACAGGTCTTGCATGCCCGCCGCACGAACGGCCACACTGTTTATTCCCATCATGCGCAAGTTGCTTTCTAATAACTGACTATTGATATTTTATGACTTCGAATACCAAGGACTGGATACAGTATTCCTCAGCGGTAGCCATGGTTGCCTCAGGTATCGTCTTGGCCTTTCTCTCCTTCTTTACCCATGAGGGTGATATATCAGAAGGGGTGTTGTGGTATGTGGCTCAGGCGCTCACCTATGCCGGAGGCGTTTTTGGTGTCTCCATTTATTTCAAGACCAAACTTGGAGATTTCGAGCACCGTTCTCATCAGGAGATATTGGATGCCATGAAAGAATGGGATGCCCGTCATGGTGAAGCACGAGGATAGGGTGCTTCCTATCTATAAATTCCTGATTTAATAGGCAAATTGCAATGTGGATGCCGACCATCCAGGAAAACAATGCCTACATACTGTTCACCTATTTTGACCATGATTTTTTATTAAATGCAAAAGAAGAACGCTCCCATGGCCTGAATGTCCGCCCTGTAGCAAAGTAAGGCTTGAAGGATATAAATGGCTGAGAGTAGCGGCTCCCCTCCCCTTCGCGCGAAGGGGAGGGGACTGAGGGGTGGGGTAAAAAGAAAGAGGGGTAGGGAGCCCTTGGTGCGGTGTTTTAGGCGTTTTGGATAGACCAAACACGAAAAGAGAGTGTGCCAAAAAAGAATGGCACACTCTCTTGTTAAAGACCTTATAGAAGATTCTGCTTACAGCAGGTTCATGGTGTCGGTGGCAATCATGAGTTCCTCGTCGGTGGGGATGACGCAGACAGTGACCTTGGAGTCATCAGCCGAGATAATCGCCTCCTCGCCACGGGTCTTGTTCTTCTCGCTGTCGAACTTCACACCGAGGAATTCCAAGCCTTGGCATACCTGCTCGCGCATACCCATCTGGTTCTCGCCGACGCCGGCGGTGAACACGATGATGTCCACACCACCCATGGCGGCAGCGTATGCACCGATGTATTTCTTGATGCGGTAGAAATACATGTCAAGTGCCAGGCGCGCCCGCTCGTCGCCGTTG
>CACXDY010000169.1 GCA_902766505.1 uncultured Prevotellaceae bacterium | reverse complement strand
CGTTTTGAGATGAGTTCAGGATATTGCTGAAGATTTTTCAAACGCAAATTGTGCGGACGTTGCATGCGTCTGTATAACTGATCAAGTTCCATAAGGATACGGGCATCTTTTGGGCCCAATAAGAATGCACGTTCCATATATTGTATGGCAATTTCCTTTTTGTCACATTTATTGAATAGAGCCAAAGCCAGATTGCGCCATACGGTGGGGAAATGTTCATCAAGTTTGGCCGATTCTTTCCAATGAGAGATGGCCGTGTCGTATTGCCGTTTGTCATAAAAGAGACATCCTAAATAATAATGTGCCTTGGCACCGTCAGGATTCACAATAGTGGCATGACGTAAAGCAAGAATGGCTTCCAGACGATTTGGGAAACAATATGAATAGTCTGTCTTTTCGGCTTGTTCAAAGAGGGAATTAGACTCTACAGGATCGGATAACCGGTAGGCATATCCCATATAATAGTAAGTCATCGGACTGACGGCGCCTTCCTCGACGGCAATTTGCCATATTTCTATCGCAGTATAGTTCAATCCCGCTTGCAAATAGTCTATAGCCAACTCGTCATAGTTGTCGTTGCTGTGGCGAAGGAGTTGTTTCATGTGGGCCAATTGTTGGGAATCGCCAGTCAACAAATAATATTCATAGAGACAGCCATAATTGAATGGGTCCAAAGCAAGGCTCTCTGTAAGGAAGGCTTCTCTTTCAACGTCTGTTTCCTGCAAATAGCGGAGAATGACTGCCTTAATTGCCCGGGCTTTGTGATTGTGCCAATTGTTGACCAAGCAACGGTCTATTTCGTCAAGTGCTTCTTCATATCTTCCTTGAGAAACGGATATTTTTGCAGCCTCCATATAGCCTGCATCGGCCCAAGCCTTGTTCCATGTGGATTTCCAAAACAAATCGTAGGCCTCTTCGAGCTTACCTTGGTATTTCAAAGATAAAGCAAGATTGTAAATGGGCTCACCATCATAAGGGTTAGGATTCCGGCGGGTAATGATTCGTACGGCTTTACGCAGGTATTCCTTAGCGCGTTCGAATCGGCCCCTTCGTATATACCACAAACCAAGAGCATTCAAGCAATGATAGTCATCTGGGTCGCGACGTAATGCCTCGTGATAATAGTCGAGAGGAGAATATGTGGCATGACGATATTGTTCAAGATGCACTCCTGTCAAATAGAGTTGTTCGTTGGTCTTTATTTCTTGTGGCAATTTGGCTGCAATTGCTGCATCGGGAATGGGTTTGATGTCATCTGGTTCGGAATGCCAATGCAAAACGTTGCGTTCCCCGTAAGAGAAGGTTTTTAAAATATCAACTGTCAATTCGTTTAGTTCTGCATTTCCTACTTCGATGATTTCATCAAGTATAAACTCGGGGCTAACGGTCTTTTCTTGATTATAATAAACCGTACCATTGTCATGGCGGACTATAACCCGTACATTTTGGCATGAAGTGGCGAACAATTTGAATTGAACGGAACGAATGCCTTCTTCGTTTGGTGAAGTGTTAGGAAATATATTGAATATCAGGTCTTTGCTTGCCTGTTTCACTACACCCAACTCACGGTAGGGCATGAAATACTGTACGAATTGTTTCTCTTCATAGGGCATCAGCCAACTAAAGTCAGGCTGATTTTCTGTATAGACACCGGCCATCAGTTCGATGTAAGGACCATCATTATCTGTTAGATTACGGTCCCAGGCTTTTCCGAAATCACCATTGCCCCATGTCCATTGTTTCTTGCCTGGGCTGTAGTGATGACTGGCAACGTGCAGCATACCTGCTTGGGTGTCATTCTCATAGCCGCCTTCAAAGTCATACTTGGAATTGACCCCCATATAACTGGTAGGCACTTTGATGTTTTTATAATTGGAGATATCGACACCTGCGGAATAATCCATTTTATAATAGGTGCCGGTGGCTATGGGGAAAGTCGATACAGCTCTTTTCCCATGGTCGAATACCGCATTGATGTCAGGTGGAAATACACTTTGATAATAGTCGTTAACGGAAACGGCTGGATTGGCCCACCACAAGAATGTCTGTGGAATATCTGTTCGATTATATACAACACCTTTTATTTCAAGGTATGCACACCCAGGGTGGAGTGTAAAGCCTGCCATGCCTTTCTGGTGGAACATTCTCTCCATCTCATTCACCCATACCGTTACACTGCCGTCAGGATGATTCTCGATATTGGAATCAACAGGGAGAAAAGTTGATGGACGATGGTGTTGAGGCCAGTTAAATTCGATGCCGCCACTGATCCATGGGCCTGTAAGTCCTACCAAGGCGGGTTTAATCACATGGTTGTAGTAAACGAAATGTCTTTGCTTGATTTTATCATATGCCATTTGAATACGCCCACCCAATTCTGGTAGAATCATCACCTTGATATATTCATTTTCAAGCCAAATGGCCAAGTATTCCTTGTCTGTTTTTGAATCACTAATGGATTCAATGACAGGGTAGGGGTAAACGACTCCTGAGGAACCTTGATAAACACGTTTTTCCAGAAATATTGGATTTTTGTCGGCTTGACCGATTTCATAAGTCGGAATTACAACCAACTCTCTCCATGCTTTGACCATCTTTTTTCTTTGTTTTACTAATCCTTAATTAATTCCTTTCCAAGCTCTTCAAGTGATTTCCCTTTGGTTTCAGGACATTTCTTCATGAAATACAAGAAACCACATATACATATGAAGGAGTATATCCAGAAGGTACCGCTACTTCCCAAATTGGCATTCAACGAGGGGAAGGTAAAGGTAAGTGTGCAGCAGCCAGCCCAAAGAGCAAATGTGCATGTGGCCATGGCAACTCCACGTACACGGTTGGGAAATATTTCTGAAAGCAATACCCAGGTGACGGGTCCCAATGACATGGCATAGCATGCTATGGCAGACACAACCAATATTACCATGAAGAATCCTGTTATGTGAAGATAGTAACATGTGCCAAGAATCAGGTAAATGATACCTAAACCACCTGCACCAAACAGCATCAACGAGCGGCGTCCCCAACGGTCAACAGTGTAGATGGCAACAATTGTGAATATTACGTTGGCAATACCGGTAATGACGATGTTGAAAAGAACATCTCCTACCTGATACCCTGCTGCCGAGAATATTTCTTGGGCGTAGTTGAAAATGACATTGGTGCCACACCATTGCTGGAATACGGCTATGATGATTCCCAATATGAGTAGCTGTGCATATTTTTTAGAAAAAAGTACATGTAGACCAGCCTTTTCCTCTTTATCCTCAAGGATGGCTGCTTGTTGAATATTGTTCAGTTCAGATTGAGCGTAGCTGTTGCCACCTATTTTTGATAGAGTGTGCCCTGCTTGTTGAGGCATACCATGCAATGCTTGCCATCTTGGACTTTCAGGTATGAAAAAGGATAGCAAGAGAAATGAAGCTGCCGGTACGGTTTCCGCCCAGAACATCCACCGCCATCCCATTTGACCATTCCAAGATGTCAGAATATCAGTGTCGGTGAAAGCGGGAGGAACAGGCTCTGCCAATAGCCAATTTACCAATTGTGCACAAAGAATTCCCAGCACGATAGTCATTTGGTTGAGTGACACCAATTTGCCTCGGGTCTCACCAGGTGATACTTCTGCAATATACATGGGAGATAGGGCAGATGCGACACCAATTCCGATGCCCCCTACAAAACGGGCGATGTTGAACGCTATGAAATCGTTGAATGCACCTGTAGCGATGGCGGAGATGGTAAACAGACAGGCCGCAACAATCAAAAGCGGCTTACGGCCATACTTGTCTGATAAAGCACCTGCTACCATGGCGCCAATTAGACATCCTACCAGTGCTGTGGACATGGCCACTCCTTGCATGACGGGGGATTGGCTGATGCCAAAGAAGAGTTCATAAAATGGTTTTGCCCCCCCAATGACCACCCAGTCATATCCAAAGAGCAGGCCACCCATTGCGGAAACGAGACAAATAAAATAGATGAACCGTTTGTTGTAGTTGATTGACATTTTGCTGCGTTTTCGGTTACGAATGCAAAAATAGTTATTTTTTATCAAATATGAAGGGATTTCTTTAGTGAAAAAAGTAAGAACATGGAAGTTTCACCTTCTTGCTAATTGACATATCGCAATTTATACAGGCATTAAAAAGTAAAAATGAAAAATAGTTGGTTGATTCACTGAAAATTCGTAATTTTGCAAACAGAATATTTTTGGCTTCTTTTTCTGCCATTTTTAATTATTTCTCATGATTCAGAATATTTTTAGAGGACTCGGTATAGCTTTGGTAACTCCCTTTCATGCTGACGGCAGTGTGGATTATGAGGCTATTGAGCGATTGGTTGATTATCAACTGAATAATGGTGCCGATTTCCTTTGTATACTTGCCACCACAGGAGAAACTCCCTGCCTGACAGAAGAGGAGAAAAACCGCATCCGACAACAAATAGTGAGTCAGGTGAATGGTAGGGTTCCCATCCTTATGGGGTGTGGAGGTAACAATACTGCAGCTGTCATTGATCAGCTACATTATGGAGACTTCAAGGGTATAGATGGAATTCTCAGTGTTTGCCCCTTCTACAACAAACCCTCTCAAGAAGGCTTGTATCAGCATTTCAAGGCTATCGCAAATGCTTCTCCACTTCCTGTAGTTTTATATAATGTTCCTGGCCGTACGGGAGTTTTGATGAAGGCTGAGACTACTTGCCGGTTGGCATACGATTGTGAGAATATTGTGGCAATCAAGGAAGCCAGTGGCAGCTTGGAGCTGGTGGATGAAATCATCAAGCACAAACCCGACCGTTTTGAGATTATCAGTGGAGATGATGCCTTGACTTATCCTATGGTGGCAAGTGGTGCTGTAGGGGTTATCTCCGTCATTGGTAATGCGTTGCCGAAAGAATTCTCACGAATGATTCGTTTGGAGTTCAACAACGAATATGCTGCAGCAAGGAAAATTCATCACAAATTTACCGATCTTTACAGCCTGCTTTTTGTAGACGGAAACCCTGCCGGGGTAAAGGCATTGCTGCATGAGATGGGATTCATTGAAAATGTGTTGCGTCTGCCTTTGGTTCCTACCCGGGTGACTACTCTTCAAAAGATGAGTGATATCCTAAAAGGACTCAAACTTTGATTTATTATTTCCTCAATGGAAGAGAGAAAGGTCATACATGAAATTACCCCACTGATGGGTAAAGATGTACTCTATATTGCAGACAGACGCAAGAAAGAGTTCACTTATCCTATTCATAACCATGAGGCTTTTGAACTCAATTTTGTAGAACGGGCTTCCGGTGTACGTAGGATTGTAGGTGACAGCAGTGAGGTAATAGGGGAGTATGACTTGGTGCTGATAACAAGTCCTGACTTGGAACATGTATGGGAGCAAAATACTTGTGTAAGCGAGGATATTAGGGAAATAACAGTTCAGTTCACATTTAACATGGATGAGGGGTCTTTGTTTGGAAGCACTCCCTTTTATTCCATGCGGAAAATGATTAACGAGGCAAGGAAAGGACTGAGTTTCCCTCTTGAAGCGATTATGAAGGTTTATTCCATGCTCGACAAACTCAGTTCTATCAAAGAAGGCTTTTATGCAGTTACATCATTCCTCACCATACTTTATGAACTGTCAAAATGTCCTGGGGCAAAACCTTTGTCAACATCGAGCTTTGCAAAAATTGCCGTAGAAGATGACAGCCGGAGAATTTTGAAAGTGAAAAACCATATCAGCAAATACTACATGGATGAGATAAGACTTGGGACATTAGCGGATATCGCAGGTATGAGTCCAAGTGCTTTCAGCCGTTTTTTCAAACTTCATACAGGCCGGAATCTGACGGATTATATTATTGATATAAGGTTGGGTGCAGCATCGAGAATGTTGGTGGACACTTCGAGAAGTGTTTCCGAAATTAGTTTCAATTGTGGTTTCAACAATCTCAGCAATTTCAACCGTATCTTTAAAAAGAAAAAAGGGTGCAGCCCCACGGCATTCCGTGAAAATTACCACAAGACCAAAATCATTATCTGACATGTACGAAATATACGAAGCATCCCGACTTTTCTGGTCGGGATGTTTCGTATAAACAATCAATAATTCTCAGCAGAAATTTCGAAGTAGCTCTGTGGGTGGTCGCAGACAGGGCAAATCTCTGGTGCAGCCTTTCCTATAACTATATGGCCACAATTACGGCATTTCCAAATACGGTCGCCATCGCGGGAGAAGACTATACCATCTTCAATGTTTTGAAGTAGTTTACGATAACGCTCCTCATGGTGGCGTTCAATTTCAGCAACAGCACGGAACTTAGCTGCTATCTCATCGAATCCCTCTTCTTCAGCTTCCTTGGCCATACGGTCGTACATGTTCGTCCATTCGAAGTTTTCGCCCTCGGCAGCAGCCTTCAGGTTCTCAGGAGTAGAACGGATACTTCCGCCTTCCAGCAATTTGAACCACATTTTGGCATGCTCTTTCTCGTTGCTGGCAGTTTCTTCGAAAATAGCTGCTATTTGCTGATAACCATCTTTTTTAGCTTTGGAGGCCCAATAGCTGTACTTGTTGCGTGCTTGACTCTCACCAGCGAATGCTTCTTGTAGATTTCGCTCGGTCTTTGTTCCTTTCAGTTCTTTCATTTTATTGTGTTTTTAATTAAATGGATTGTTCTCACAATGTAATTTCACCACATAATGAACAGCTCATTTTTTGGCGGATGATTTGAGCATCGTCATAACGTCCCTGTAGATACATTAATTTGGTCACTGCGCTTTCTACTGTGCTGTCATAGCCACTTACTACACCAGCGTCTTTCAAATGAATACCCGTGTCATAGCGGTTCATTTCCACCATACCCGAGATGCACTGACTGATATTCACGATGGTTACACCACGAAGACTGGCCTCTTTCAATAACTTGAGCAGCCAGGGAGATTGTGGCGCGTTCCCGCTTCCAAAAGTACGCATGACAATAGAACGAAGTTCTGGTGCTTCCAACACATGCCGCAGGAAACATTCCTGAATACCTGGAAAAAGTGACATGACAATTACGTTGGTATCCATGGTGGTATGTGGTGTCATGGGAAGATTGAAATTGGGTGTGAGTATATGGTGATAATGATAGTTGAAATTCACACCGGCATCACAAAGTGCAGGATGGTTAAATGAAGCAAATGCATTGAAACCATCTGCTGACTGCTTGGTTGAGCGGTTTCCTCTTAAGAGATGACCACTGAAATAGATGCATACTTCGGGCACAATGGCACGGCCGTCTGGATAATGTTCCGAAGCCAATTCGATACTCGTGACCAGATTTTCCTTCCCGTCGGTGCGCAATTGTCCTATGGGCAACTGACTTCCTGTGAGAATGACAGGCTTGGTGAGATTTTCGAGCATAAACGATAAGGCGGATGCTGTATAAGCCATGGTGTCCGTTCCATGGAGGACAACAAATCCGTCATATTCTTCATATTTTGAAGAAATAATATTTACCAATAGAGCCCAAAGTTCTGGCGACATGTCACTGGAGTCGACGGGTGGAGTGAAATGATAAGTGTCAATGTTGGTTTCAAGGTACTTGAACTCCGGCAAGTTTCGTACTAAATAGTCAAAATCCAATGGTTCAAGTGCATGGGTTCGAGGATTGCACCCCATACCTATAGTTCCTCCTGTGTAAATCAGTAGGACCTTACCTGTTCGCGTTTGTGGCTTCGGGTGCTGTGGCGTGTTTCCTTCGTACGACATCGTTTGCGTATTTTTTATTGCAAATATAAATCATTTTTTATTGTTTTCAAAAAAAAATAAGTATATTTGCATTATATTTCAAGGAAAGCCTTAAAACATAATAAACTAAAACAACATTTTTCATATGAAAAAATTCATGGACAAGGATTTCCTGCTCGAAACCAAAACCGCGCAGGATTTATTCCACAATCATGCATCCCGCATGCCCATTATCGATTATCACTGCCATCTTATTCCCGAAATGGTTGCTTCAGACCATAAGTTCACATCAATCACAGAAGTGTGGTTGGGGGGCGATCATTATAAATGGCGTGCCATGCGCACCAATGGGGTAGATGAGCGTTACTGTACAGGGACGGATACTACAGATTGGGAGAAATTCGAAAAATGGGCGGAAACAGTTCCATATACTTTCCGAAACCCTCTTTATCATTGGACTCATCTGGAACTTAAGACGGCATTTG